>CAZKYZ010000534.1:0-2711 GCA_964557055.1 uncultured Desulfobacterales bacterium | reverse complement strand
TGGTTGTCACCCAGCGCAGAGGGCTTTCAAATACCAGGCTTGAATGCGATGGCGATATTGCCGCAAAATGGATGTCAATTGCCCAGGCTTTTGCAGGGCCACCCGAAGATGGCCCGGAATAATATTAAGGAGTGTCCGTCCACAAATGGTAGATTTTGGTTCGGAGCAAGGCCTGAGCGATTTTGAAACCGGAGGCATAGCGGGCTATGTTGAGGATTTCAAATGAGCGAAAACGCAGCTCCGGACCAAAAGATGCCGTTTGTGGACGAACACTAAATAACCTTGACAACGGCCAATCGCAATCGGTATGATTTTTCTACCCGGCAATCGGCATATTACAGCGACCGCCATTATGGACCCTGTTATCGCAAGGGTATGCCGCTGTGAGCCACTTTGCCACCCTTCCCCGGAGAATGGGGAGGGGATCATAACGGTAATCCGACAATTGTTTTTTTTCGGCGCCTGAAACGGAGACACAATGACAGCGATAAGTGACACGGATATCGAGCATTTGCTGAATCACCCGGAAGCCAAAAACATTACCAATCGTATCAACCGGGAAATTGTCGAACGAAGAGCGTTTTGCCCCTACCGGTGCACCGTATTCTCCAATCCGTTTGTGCGCTTGGAAACGCGTCCGGAATTTACGTTTGATATCGATTCTGAGGCAAGAAAACAGCTGCCTTCCATTATCCACAACCAGGTTCAGGCTTTGACTGCGGCCGTCGATGCGGGTGCCGACTTTCTTGCGGGATATCAGAAACCCAGAAAAATCGGCATCGTTTTTTCCGGTGGCCCGGCGCCGGGAGGGCACAACGTTATCGCCGGCATGTACGATGCCGCCAAAAAAGCCTGCGCCCAAACGAAGATATTCGGCTTTCTTCTGGGACCAGACGGCATTATTGAAAATGAAACCATCGAACTGACGGATGAAATCGTGAATGCCTACCGAAACATCGGCGGCTTCAGCATGATTAAAACCGGCCGTACAAAAATCGACACCCCCCAAAAAATGGACCTTTCCCGGAAAACCTGCCGGGATCTCGGCCTGGACGCACTGGTTGTCGTGGGCGGTGACGACTCCAACACCAATGCCGCCTTTCTGGCGGAAGCACTGCTGCCCGACGGCGTACAGGTGATCGGTGTGCCCAAAACCATTGACGGCGACATTCAGGTAAGAGATGCCGCCGGAAACGTCCTTTGCGCCATGTCCTTCGGTTTTCACACCGCCGCCCGCGCCTTTTCCATAGAAATCGGCAATCTTTGTACCGACAGTTCCTCAGACGTCAAGTACTGGCATATCTGCAAGGTAATGGGAAGGGTAGCCAGTCATCTGGCCCTGGAAGTAGCCCTGCAGACCCACGCCAACCTGACCCTGATCGGTGAAGACCTGGCGGATTATATCGATCACGATAGAATCGAAAAAGCCGCCCAAAAAGGGGAGATCGATTATACGGCCTATGGGATCACCCTGCGTCACCTCTCTCGTGTTATCTGTGAAGCCATCGTTAAACGCGCTGCTGTGGGGAAAAACTACGGCGTCGCCGTTATCCCGGAGGGGGTTCTTGAATTTGTGAACGAAATTCAGATGTTCATCATCAAGCTGAACACCATTATCGCCGAATACAACAACACCCACGACACGGATTTTCACACGACTTTCCCGATGCTGGAAGACAAACTCGAATACCTGCGCCGCCTAACCCGTGGAATCCGTAAAGATCTCCTCAGCAATACATGGAACACACACGACGATGAGCTGTTTCACGACATTCCGGATTTCTTTCAGGAAGGGCTTTTGATGGAACGGGACAGCCATGGCAACTTCCCATTTTCTCAGGTCAAAACCGAAAAAGTCCTGATGGGGCTGGTGGAGGACTACCTGGGTATCCTCAAAGAAAAGGGGCTTTATAAAATCGGCATCGAAAAAAGTTATTTCCAAAAAGTACTGCGTAAGGAGAATCTTGATCCGGATACTTACGGCCCTGTCATGTTTAAAAATTATGAATCCGCTCATTTGCTCATGAAAGAAGCCATTTACTCGCTGAAAACGCTGAAGCAAAGCCTCGTAAAAGGTGAGCTGCTGCGGGCGGAAGAAGCGCTGCCGGCGATCGTGGAAAAAATGTACAAAATATCCGTCCCCAACTTTAAAACACAGACCCATTTCTACGGGTATGACGGCCGTGGCAGCGAACCCACTAAATTCGACTGCACCTATACCTATAATCTGGGACTGACGGTTTTCGGACTCATCGCCAATGGTGCCACCGGCCAGATGGCTGCTATCCGAAATCTCGAGGAAGAATTCGAAAAATGGGAGCCGATCGGCATTCCGATTGCGCCTTTGATGCACCTGGAGGAACGCAAAGGCCGCCTGGCCCTTGTGATCGAAAAGAGTATCGTGGATTTGGATTCCCCAGCATTCCGAATGGTCAAGGCCCTGCGCGAGAAATGGCTGGCTGCCGCCCCGGGAGAACAGGATGATTACCGGCGGCCCGGCCCCATACGCTTTACAGGCAAAAGTGAAGAAGACCGGCCCATCACGCTGGTACTCAACAAATTGGCCAACAGGAGGCCCTTCTGAACGCTGCCCGATAGCTGCATAAACCCTAACGTTGCAAAAGTCGGAGAGCTTCAGAGCCGCGGCGCCGAGGGTGAAGCCGTATCTGTCTTACTGCGATCCCTTGGCAACAAAGGATCTGGAGCTCTCC
>CAZKYZ010000533.1:2357-2715 GCA_964557055.1 uncultured Desulfobacterales bacterium | reverse complement strand
CCGGCGCTTCACCCGATGACGTAGCCGATGAAACGCTGGAAGAAATTGAAGACGGCTTTTCTGATGACAAAACCGAAACGAAAGGCGACATCGAGAATCTTTTAGACGGTTTTGATGAAAAAACAGCTGGTGACGATACGTCGTCAATCCCTGAACTTCTTGAGGGGTTCGATACGGGTACAGCCGCGAAAGAAGAAATCGGGTCCGGCCTGGCCACCGCCGACGGAATGTTTCGGCTGGAAGGGTATTTCAAAACAAGGGTGGCTGCCAATGTCAACGCCGCCAAACCACTCCGCGGCGAGACCGACTGGCGGGGTCTCTCCAGCCTGCGCACAGAGCTTCAGGTGGAACTGCACGG
>CAZKYZ010000533.1:0-2347 GCA_964557055.1 uncultured Desulfobacterales bacterium | reverse complement strand
GGGGCAGGGCTTATTATGACTTTGCTTACGCCATCAACGGAAGAAACAACTATACGGATGAGGTTCTGGATGACTACCAGTACGAACTGGAGCTGAAGGAAGCATATATCCAGGGCAGTCTCACAGACAATCTGGATATAAAGGCCGGCCGCCAAATTGTTGTATGGGGGAAATCCGACAACATCCGGGTGACGGACATCCTCAACCCGATTGATCAGCGTGAACCGGGAATGACGGATATCGAACATCTACGCCTCCCGGTGGTGATGACAAAACTGGATTACTATCTCGGCGACTGGACGTTCTCCGGCATGGCCATTCATGAAATCCGGTTCAACGAGGAGCCCTCTTTCGGTAGTGATTTTTACCCCTTCGACCGCCCTCTCCCGGACGAGGAACATATCTCCGACAGCTGGGACAACACGGAGTGGGCCGCTTCCATTTCCGCTGTTTTGCCGGGATGGGATCTCGCCTTTTACTACGCCGATGTTTATGAAGATACCGCCTATCTGCACCTAAAACGGGTGAATGTTATCGGCCCGCCCCCCTTTCCACCGATTGTCCAGCCGATTTTTGAAAGAAGGCATGCCCGCATCACCATGATCGGTACAGCCGCCGATGTGGCTTTGGGCAACTGGCTGATCAAAGGAGAGGCCGCCTGGCTGGACGGTTTCCGTTTTTTTACGGTTCCGGATAAAACCTTCAGCCGCACGGATATCCTGTTGGGAGTGGAATATACCGGTTTTGACGACACCACCATCAGCCTGGAGGTAGCCAACCGGCACTACAATAATTTCGACTCTCGGTTGGAAGAGGATCCCGACCGGGAAAAAGAAGACCGTGTTCAAACAGCCTTCCGGATCACCAGAACCTTCTGGAATGAAACACTGACACTTTCAATGCTGGCATCCGTCTACGGCTTATCAGCGGAGGACGGTGCCTTCGAACGTCTCTGGGCGGAATACGACTTCAACGATGCCATCGTCCTTGCGGCCGGCGTGGTGCTCTACCAGTCGGGGGACCTGTTTATCGATATCGAAGACAACAACCGGGTGTTTATGGACGTCACCTACAATTTTTGACAAGCGATTCGGTAGGGCTGTTCGTTCTTGGCTCATGGTTGATGGCTCATGGCGAAGGCATAGAGCAGAGGGGACCCATAAAATCCGAAGCACGAAATTCGAAATACGAAACAAATCAGAAATTTCAATTTTCCAATGACAAGAAAGGAATCTCCATGACTGCAGCCTGGATTGTTCTGCCGGCCGTTATCCTGCTTATTGGACTGCTCTACTTTGAAACCAGGGAAAAGACAGCCGGTATGCTGGCTTTCAAAACGCCACTTTCGTCCCTTTTCATTGTGACTGCCATCGTTCAGCCGCATCCGGAGATGAGATATTTCCAACTAATGCTGGCCGGATTCGTTTTTTGCATGGGGGGAGACGTTCTCCTGGCATTACCGCAGAAGAAAGCGTTTATGGCGGGACTGGTCTCGTTTCTGATCGGTCATCTTTTCTATGTGGCCGCCTTTTTCAAACTGAGTTCCTCCCATGCGCTGCTGTGGGTTGGTGCAGCCATTGTCGTTCCGGCGGGAATCGTTGTATTTACCTGGTTGAAACCGCACCTGGGTTCCATGAAAATACCGGTACTCCTTTATATCGTCATTATCAGCCTAATGCTGGTTGGAGCGATAACGATATTCGGAGACGACCACCTGGGAAAATCCTTCCACATACTGGTCATGGCGGGAGCCTTCTGTTTCTACTGTTCCGACATCTTTGTAGCCCGCCACCGGTTTGTCCGTAAAGAGATCATCAACAGGTATATCGGCCTATCCCTCTATTATACCGGGCAGTTCCTGCTCGCTTTTTCGGTGGGCTTTTCCTGATTTGTCACGGGCAGAGGGGAAGAACAGTGAACAGGAAACAGTAAGGAGTAAGTAGAAGAACCCCAAAACCTTGCTCATGGCTCATAGTTCATGGCAACGGCAAAGGGCTTAGAGCATGGTGCATAGAGCATAGAGCAACATCTTCCCGCCTGCCTGTTTTCTAAATTCTACATTCGTAATTCGAATTTCGTGCTTCGGATTTTAAGGTTCCCCTCAACGTCCCTGCGCCTCTGCGGGAAAATTGGTTGTAGGGTTTTTCCCTCGTTTTCGCAATTCGCAATTAATGGGTTTTGAAGTTCTCTCTGCTCTTTGCGCACTTCCCCCGAACCCTATAGTTGCATAAAAAACATGGCGAAGAGAGTTAAGGTGTCTAAAAATATAGTAAAAACAGAATATTCGCCACCCGATCAGGACTTTACCGTGGGTGAGTATAAGGATCTTGTCTGTTTTACGCCATGT
>CAZKYZ010000532.1:0-2721 GCA_964557055.1 uncultured Desulfobacterales bacterium | reverse complement strand
TGGATAACTGTAGATCACATCTTCACAAATGGCCCAACGGGATTGGATTTCCCGGTGTGGATATCGGATGAGAATATCACGTCTCCATACGGTAGCACCGCCGCTGAGCCATTCTGTTTTCAGATCGCTCTTAACCGGTGTTATGGCAAGATTGTAACCGGATCGGAGTACTTTCCCCTGATTGGATGAACTCATACCCATCAAGGCCCTGATAAACGAATGTTGAAAAGGTGGGCTGTTAACAATGTTAAAAGAAATCCCCGCCGTATTATGCGGACATTTATTCCAAAATTGCAAAATGGTTGACAGACAGTTTTCTTCCAAAACAATATCATCGTCAAAGGAAGCAACCAAGGGTGTTTGCTCATCTGTCAATGAAATACCCATATTCCTCTGACGTATTTGCCCAGGCGGATGACAGGCATGATATTCTATCGGCAGCATGTCGAACTGCATTTTAATCATATCCTGAATACTATCTCCTCCGTCGATAATCAGTATTCTGGCAGGCCGTATATCCTGTTTTCGAAAACTTTTCAATAAATCGGCTATCTTCTCCGGTCGGTTATAAGTAGGAACAATAACGGCCAGATCGCTGGCGGTATATTTTATAGTCATAGGAAAAAATTTTTCATCAGAATCTCAGACTAAACTGAGTAGAAGTAGATAAGGCTATTCACCAGAAATTTTATCCAGCTCCTGAGCATCTCTTAGAAACATTTGCACTGTTTCTTTGGAGTACGGGTGAACGATCATGCCCTTGATCAAACCCGGCGTAACGGTGACGATATGAGCTCCGGCCTTAATCCACTCAAAAATGTTTAACACTTCACGGGTTGAACCCACGATGATCTTAGAAGCAAGGCCGGTGCTGTCTAAAACATTGCGAAGATCTTTGATTTCTTTTCTCGAATCATACCCCATGTTGTTCACCCGCCCCCCGAAAATAGAAACATAGGTCGACCCGGCAAGAGCTGCCACCAGACACTGTTGAGAGCTCATCATGGCGGTCACATTTACGCGAACATCATATTTTGTCTCCAGAATATGAATAATTTCCAAATTATCCAGCTCACCCTCCGGGCCATGAATGGTGATTTTTACATTTATATTTTCTGCCCATTGACCAAATTCTCTTGCTTGCCTCAGCATGTTTTCCGGTTCATTGGTGGTTACTTCGACAGACAACGGCAAGGGGTTAATCAGTTCGGCAATCTGTTTTGACCTCTGCTCTATCCCTTTCAAGCCGCCTTGGACACCGTCTTTGAGCATGATCGTCGGATTGGTCGTGACGCCGCGGATAATTCCCATTGTATGAAATGTTTCAATCTCTTCAATTTTACTTGAATCCAGAAAAATCGTCATTCTCTTCTCCGTATGCGTTATGTTTATTTAGCGACAGTTGTTTCCCACTTCATACCTGCTACCTGAAGATCAGGATGCGACACCATTAAATGCCAAACTACTGCCTGAAAGGCTTCTGTATGTGCGGTTATGTGTTTGTCATTTACCGTTGGTACAATAACGCAGGCATCTGCGACCGTGGCGGTATACCCGCCGTCTCTACCCACAACACCGATAATTCCAGATCCTTTGTTTTTTGCAATTTCAATTGCTCTTACCAGATTCGGACTGATATTTCTTTCCAGGTCACCACCACCTACCGAAAAGATAAACAACATGTCCTTGCTGTTTATCCGGCTGCATTCCAGCCAGGCGGCGTACGTAGTTTCCCATCCTTCATCGTTCACTCTTGCCGTTAGTTCAGCCATATTGTCACTGGGTGCGTATGCTTCAATACCCGCAATTTTACGAAAATCACCAACCGCATGAGCCGCATGTCCCGCTCCACCACCAACACCAAGAATAAAGAGTCTTCCATGGTTTTTGCGCAGGTTAACCAGTAGTTGAACCATCTTTTCAATTACATCCGGATCCATTTCCCGGATTACCTGCAGCGCCTCTTCCAAGTATTGTTGTGAAAATGTCATTGTAACTCCTCTTTTTCTGTTAGCTTGTCTTTTCCATTATGCTTTGTAAAACAGTATCATCATTGCTGCACAGATAGGAATGGCAAAACAACCCGGCCCGATTCCATTCATCGGCGGCCGCCTTTTTGTCTGTTTCAAAATATCGATAATACCGATCATTAAAATCATTTGCGCTATGGGCTGTTTCCCTCCAGCTATCAAGATCATAAATCGGGTCAATATCAATCGATCCATCAATTATATAGAACGGTTTCAAACCGGAAAGGATCGCATACATCACCGTCGATGACCCTCGATACAACAGTACTCCTGCTTTCGCATAGTCATTTTCGATTGTTTTTTCACGACTGATATCGATATTGCCAGGGATTTTTACATTGTTCATGGACGCACGTATACGCGTGTATGGCAGCACGGGATGGGTTCTGTAGATAAAGGTCGTATGCGGCATTTTTTCTGCACAGGCCACCATAAAGCGAAACAGCAGAATACACTCGCTTTGCAGCCCTTCCGGCAATACCAGCACGGCTCTGCTGGGTGACGGCGAGTTCACGAATTGACCATTGTCGTTGATCCGGTGGGTCCCATAATTCTGGATATCGGCGCCCTGCGATACGTTTGTCTGCTGTAGCAATTTTCTGGTGTGTTCCCCAATCGTTAAAACCACATCGGGATTGTATTGTTTTTTCTGCAGCAGCCTTTTCATTGAATGGGCATGTTTGCGGATGAC
>CAZKYZ010000531.1:1651-2742 GCA_964557055.1 uncultured Desulfobacterales bacterium | reverse complement strand
GCTCTCCGGTAAAATCTCTGTGCTCATACTGATTGGTTGAGTGACCACCATTACCGCCACCATCTCCTCCCGAAGATTCTTTCGGTTTTTGCATCTTTCGCTTGATAGCCTGAAGCTGGCGCAACTTTTCTTTCCATCTGTCCCGTTCCCTTTCAGCATCTTCCAACTCCTCATTAGCCCTGTTACACCTGTTAAGGGGAGAATTGGGATGTGCTTGTGTGGCCCTATTCCCCATGGCTTCAAAATACAGATCTATAATGTTGCCAAACAAACTGTACATATAGGCATCCCACTCCTTGATGGCCTTTTCGGCCTTCTCAATCTCCTTGTCACATGCCTCGAAGTCCTGTTCGCCGATGGTGACGTCCTCGGCTTTCGGCGGTAACTTCCGCCAACCATCCTTAGTTACTTCCACACCGGCTTCATCCCATCTTATTCCGGATAATATGCCAACATTTTCTTGCATCTCATCCGACGACGGCCCCACCGACCCCGGTTGATTGGCCGAAGTTGTCTTGAACGACAGGCCTATCCCTATATTCAATTGCTCTATATCAGGGAGCCCGGTTGGATAGCCATAGGCCTGCCCCTCTTTCACCAAGCATTCCGCTGGTTTCTCTTTGGTTGGCCCTGCTTCATCTCCCACGAGGGTCCATAAGTCAGTCCCCCGGACACCCACCACCGCTGTCTCGGTATGGATCTCCCAGCGGTTCTTTTTAATCCCGAAGAAACCGGCCCCCATCTTGCGGATGCGGCAATGCATGAATCCAATGGTCATCTCGATGATGCTGTTCTGACGGTTCTCCCCTACCGTGTAGTCAGCCACGAGGATTTCGGTCTCTGGCGCCATGGTAATGGTGCTCTCGTCACTAAAGCGAATGTGAGTATATGCTTCTTTTCCCGTCCTCAAACCGTCCCGTATCAGGACTTCCATGTCCGGCCGTCCCGTCAAACTTTTACCGGAACGAACCACTGTCACCTTTCCTTTTACATTGGTGATTGTTCCCACTGGGCCGGATGCCTGAGAGAACCCAGGCAAAAGGAATACCAGCAAAAACCAAAAGGTTACAATATATGTTTTGAATCTTCTT
>CAZKYZ010000531.1:0-1641 GCA_964557055.1 uncultured Desulfobacterales bacterium | reverse complement strand
CAAAGAATTCCATAATAACACTCTAAATTTCATGATTCCCCCCCCCCTTTTTTTTTGGCTGGTTGGCCACGAGAATGATCTGTTTTAGAGCTGTTGCCGCCGGGTTTGGTCATATCCAGCAATATCCAGACCGATATAGGCTGTCGCAAAAAAATAAAAATGTGATTTTATTACCTATCAATGTTTCCCGGATCGGGGATCAGGCGCATTGGAGACAGGGGAAGTAAGGATACGGGTGCGATGGAACCGGAAAACGATTCAGGTATTATACATCGTTTTTTAACTGTAAGACAACGGGCGCATCACTGTCAACAAGTAACGCAACGATCAAGGGGGAAGCAGGGACTGTCAGCTGCCGTGATACAAAGGGTGTACCGAAACGATTATAGCGGTTGGGCATATCCTTAGCACCACATTTAGCGATACTCATGGCGATGCCCTCTGTAGAAAATTAGAAAAGCCAAATTCTGGAGATCGACATCAAGGAGAAGTTTCGCCGGATTCCCGGCCGTGCGTTCCAGGGCATAAGCATCCGGATTAAACAGCGGGTCCATGTTGAGCAGCATCAATGCTTTCCAGCACTGCCTTTCGTTTCATTTCCCGGAAATTATCTGTCGCCTGTCCCGGTTTTCTTTCCGGAGTATGTGTTTTAGCGGAGCGGTCAAGCCTGAGAAAAGGGCTTGTTTCCAACAATTCATCTACTTGGGCCTGAATATCTTCATGGGGGCGAGCTTGAAAAATCGCATCGTTACAGTCGCCTAAACTGTAGAACATCTTCATCGGATCTGGACATTTTCAGGACACGCATCAGGAGGCCGAAATCCGCCTCTTTTAACGCCATGATAAATTTATTGTAGACCAATTCCAGTTCAGCACGAAGTAATTCATCTGCAGGTTTTTTTTTCAGATGCGGATCTGGATCTGTCATTTTATGATCCTCCCTGCTATATATCTGTCACGCTTTGGTTTCGTGCAAAAACAACTCCCCGTTTTTTTGCGCAAGCCCTGGTAAACGGATACATTTAATAACCCATATTGTCAATAAAATCATACTATTTCACATCAGATTCGACAATGGCCGATAAAAGTAAAACAATTGTTTTGTTCATTTTATTGCTCGCGGGCTGCGGATCACCGCAGGTGTCTTTTGCCCCTAAGATTGAACCGGAAGGCATTGCGTTCCACATTGCTCTTCAAAATGCAAATGGCTTTCTGCGCATGATGCTGTGGGAGAAGGATACGCGAAAAACACTGTGGGACATCAATCTGAATTATTACAGCGGCCCCGTACTGAAATACGGTGAGGTTCCAGCCAGGTTTACAACGTACAATGGCGGCCGCAACTCCGCAAAACAAAACTATCCCAAGATTGTCGTCCCAAGACCCATCCCTGTGGGAAAAGACATTCTTGTTTACCTGGACTATCAATACGACGGTTTTTTTGAGGCGTCAGCATCGGTGAGGGGAATGGAAAGAGAACTTGGGTGCTAGTCAGGGGTAGCCAAGGGCGGGCCGCCACAAAGGAGATGGGGATGACACCAGAAGAAATGGAAAAGCGGGGTAGAGAAAATCCGTATCACGGAAATAGCCCAAACGGGCATCTAGTTGTTCAGCTTGAGCGCCAACTCACCGAACTCAAGG
>CAZKYZ010000530.1:0-2749 GCA_964557055.1 uncultured Desulfobacterales bacterium | reverse complement strand
CGTCTGTTCACCCAACCGGTATTCTCCCGAAATTTGTGTTTATGCCATGCATAGCGGTTGCCATGTGTTCTGCGAAAAACCGCCCGGAAGAGATCTGAAGGACATACAGGATATCATAAACGCCGAAAAGGCGAATCCATCTGTAAAACTGATATTCGGGTTCAACCACCGGCACCACCCGGCAATTCTCGAAGCCAAATCGATAGTGGACGCCGGGAGAATGGGACGGGTTCTTTGGATGAGAGGTGTTTATGGAAAATCCGGCGGACAGGGAAGGGGGTTCGAAGAATCATGGCGGAACGATCCCCAGGTATCCGGCGGCGGCATCCTGCTGGACCAGGGTATTCATATGTTGGATCTTTTCCGGCTATTTTGTGGTGATTTTGACGATGTTTTGGGGCTGCTGGAAACCAGCTACTGGAATATACCGGTGGAAGACAACGCGTTTGTATTGCTAAGAAAAAAAAATGGGCAGATGGCTCAGTTCCACTCGTCCGCAACCCTCTGGAAGCACACTTTTCAATTGGAAATCGGCCTGGAGGGTGGTTATCTGATCGTCAAAGGCCTGCTTTCCAAATCGGGCAGTTACGGACGGGAAACCCTCATTATCGGCAGAAAGGCCGATGACGAAGATGATTCTGCAGCCATCGGTAATCCTAGAGAAGAAACCGTATATTTCGACAATGATCTGTCCTGGGATCTGCAGGTGCTGGAACTGGTAAAATGTATCCGGGATAATCAGCCGATCAGGGACAGCTCCTCCCTCGATGCGCTGCGTGTAATGGAGATTATTCATAAGGTCTATCAGCAGTCCAATATCCAACCGGGCAACGCACAAGCAGATGGCAAGGAGGTCGCATGAGAACTGTTGTATTTGACCGCAGTCTTTTCGAAAATGATGTCAAGCCGGACGGATTGATTCGGGAGTATCGCCAACTGTTGGACGCAGAAGTCCGCGAAAACCTGCTACGGCAATGCGCCATCGATGTTACTACGTGTCCTGGCTGCCAAAATGAGAGCAGTGATCCGGCATTTGAAAAATCGGGGATGACCTACCGCTTATGTGGTGAATGCCAAAGCCTGTATATCTCACCCCGCCCGAATGAAAACACGGTGATTCAATTTTATCGACATTCTGAGGCAGCTTCCTTCTGGCGTGAAAGAATATTGGCGCAGACTCGGAAAACACGCCTGATTCAGCTGATTCGCCCCAGGGCGCAGTGGCTGCTGGATACCATCGATGAACATTGCCCGGATGCTAAAATGGGGGTGAGTGCAGGATATCATTGCGACCTCCTTATTCAGGAACTGTATCGACTGGACAGAGATTTAATGCCTTTTGCCATTGTCAACCCGGTGGCAGACATTGAATTTGCGGATCTTGCGCTGGATAATGTTACGCTGCATCCGGAAGATCTCATCCGCTTTCAATCGGATCAGAAAGCGGATGTTATTTTGGCATTCGATTATTTCGACAGATGTGTCGATTTAGATGCCGCTTTTCAATCCATCAAAGAGATGCTGAATCCTGGCGGATTGCTCATCGCCAATGCTACTCTTATCAGTGGATTCGACCTTCAGGTCCTTTGGGAACGTTCAGATACGATTTATCCTCCGGAAAGGATGAACCTGTTGACAACTGAAGGGATGCAGAACCTGTATAGCCGTCATGGCTTTCATGCTTTGGAGTTCAGTACACCGGGAACCTTTGATGTAAATATCGTAAAAAATGCCATCAAAAATGAACCGGAAAGAAGCTGGCCACGATTTATTCGATATCTTGTGGAAAATCGAAGCGACGACGCTATGTACGAATTGCAGGAATACCTGCAAAAAAATCGACTCAGTTCCTTTGGACGAATTGTTTTAAAAAAAGGATAACGATCATGTTGGCTGCACCCATAAAAGCGATCTTTAAACGAGGAGAAGTCAGTATTGGATCATGGATGTCCATGGCCCACGTTTCCATTGCCGAGATACTGGCCGATGCCGGTTACGACTGGGTCGTTGTGGAAACCGAGCATACGGCCATCGATGTTTCGGAAGTCCTGCCATTGTTGATCGCCATTTCATCGAAAGGCTGCGTACCCTTGGTGAGACTTGCTTGGAACGATCCCATTCAGGCCAAAGCGGTGATGGATTCCGGTGCCGCCGGTGTTATCGTTCCCATGGTAAATTCGAAACAGGATGCCGAACTTGCCGTTAAAAGCGTCAAATACCCACCACTTGGATTCAGAGGGGTTGGTCTGGCACGGGCGCAAGGATATGGGACAACGTTTGACCAATATGTAAAAAACGCCAACGAAGATGGATTGCTGATCGTACAGATCGAGCACATCGACGCCGTTAACAATATCGAGGAAATCCTGTCTGTGCCGGGCATTGATGGCACTTTCATCGGACCGTACGATCTTTCCATGTCCATGGGTATCCCCGGTCAGTTGAATCATCCTGAAATCCAAAAGGCAAAGCAGCGTGTCTTGAAAGCGACTCGTGACAAGGGGCTTGCCCCCGGTATCCATCTGGTTCATCCGCATTCAGCTGAACGTGAAATTAAACTTTGTGCAGCGGAGGGATACCGCTTTATTGCCCTTGGAACCGACATCCTCTTTCTGGGAGACGCCTGTCGAAACTTGCACAATAGCTGCAGAAAAGTAATCGAAAATGGAGATTGATTCATTTCGAATTCGCGCTATAATCTTCGATTTTGACGGTGTCATTGTTGAATCGAACCAAGTCAAAACCGATG
>CAZKYZ010000529.1:0-2750 GCA_964557055.1 uncultured Desulfobacterales bacterium | reverse complement strand
GGCATCTATCTGGAAGATCTGGGAAAGAAAATTGGGTTCTCTTTCCCGGAAGGAGGATATAAAACCCTGGCAGGTCTTATTTACAAGCATTTAACGCGTGTGCCGGCGATCGGCGAAACGGTTCAATTGCCCGGCGGCAAATTTACCGTAGACGCCATGGAAGGCCATCGCATTGCCCAAGTCAGCTTCGAGCGAACCGCCGCCGACCCAACAAAGGTGTCTGCCCAGGTCGATACGACCGAAAAATCCCCCAACGACAATGAAAAAAAACACTAATTATGGAAAGATTGAAAAAGAACTTTATCGTCACACCGATCACGCTTCCCATCATTGTCTTTGGAGTGACCATCGGTATCGGAGCGATACTTCTTCACAGTTCCATAAGTGTTCAAACAAAAAATTTTTCGTGGATAGACTCACTGTTTATTTCAACCTCCGCCACCTGTGTTACAGGTTTATCTGTAACCGATGTCGCTCACACCTTCACTCCGTTTGGACATTCTGTCATCATAGTGCTTATTCAATTGGGTGGACTGGGAATTATGACATACAGCAGTCTGGTTTTGTATCTTTGGCGCAAACGAATTTCGCTTACCGATCGAATTGCCGTTGGCCGAAACCTGCTTCATGACCCGTCATTTCATCTGGGAAGCTTTCTTAAGCGTATCGTAATTTGGACGTTTATTATCGAAGGTATCGGTGCTTTATGCTTGTATATCCAGGCCCCAAAAGATTTTTTTCCGTTTTCGGCCATGTTTCACTCGATTTCCGCATTCTGTAATGCAGGATTTTCCTTGTTCGGTGACAGCCTGATAAAATGGCAGGGCAGCTGGGGGATTAATTTGGTTTTTATGGTCCTGATCGTTTTGGGTGGGATCGGGTTTTCAGTTTTAATGGAACTGGGTACTTTTTTAAAACAAAACGTTTTATCCGTATTTAAATCAGGAGGAAATAAGAGAAAATTAGATTGGTATTCGCTGGTCGTTTTTAAAACAAGCTTGTTTCTTATTATTGCCGGGTGGGTCGGTGTTTTTTGTGCCGAATTCGTCGGGTTTCATCGCAACATGGCAACCAGTGACGCAATCCTTTCCACGCTGTTTCAGTCGGTAACATGCCGAACAGCCGGATTCAACACCTTCGAAATCAGTCAAATGACAAATGTATCCCTGCTTTTGATGATCATACTGATGTTTATCGGCGGAGCGTCGGGATCATGTGCCGGCGGGATAAAAATAGGCACGTTTCGCGTAATCGCCGGCTACATCAGCTCACAATTGAAAGGACGTAAACAGATCGTCGTTGACCGTTTTGCAGTCGATAATTCAACGCTGAATCGATCGATGATTCTGATCATCTTTTCTTTTTTTATAATTCTGACTGCTGTTATGGTCTTAAATATTACCGAGGGCGGTGATCTCCCTCATCCTCAAGCAAGAGGGCTCGGAATGGAAATACTGTTTGAGGTTGTTTCCGCCTTTGGAACCGTCGGTCTGAGCACGGGGCTTACACCCAAGCTTACTGAAATCGGAAAGATAATAATAACCCTGCTGATGTTTGTTGGCAGGCTGGGGCCGATTTTATTTGTTGTCGCCATTCAGAGTTTTCAGAAAAAAGAATTTTATTTGTGGCCGGAAGAGAGTATGCTTATCGGATAAAAATATGTTTCGGAGGAAGAATGTCCTCAAAATTACAGATTGGCATAATAGGACTGGGAAAATTCGGTTTTAGTTTTGGAAAGTCCATGGTTCAACTTAAACAAAACGTTTTTGGGGTCGATAAAGATCCGGAAAAAATAAAACGGTCCCAACAGGTCCTAACCCAAGTTTATCAAGCCGAGGTTCTTGATCAAAGCGTTTTGATGCAATTGGGATTTTCCGATTTTACCCATGTTTTGGTCAGTGTCGGCAATTCGATTACCGCCAGCAGTATGATCGCCATGCATTTACTGGAGATCGGGGTTAAAGAAGTATGGGTAAAGGCCGTGAGTGAAGAGCATCAAAAGCTTTTAAATAAAATCGGTGTTCAAAACATTATTATTCCGGAAAACATGGCCGCCGAGCAGCTTGCAAACAGGCTGGCCATGCCGGGTTTTATCGATTATTTGCCGTTTGATCAGCACATCGTTTTAAAAGAAATTGAAATCCATAAATGGGCCGGAAAAACCCTGCGTAATATTGATTTGACCAATCAATACAGTATTCAGGTGATTGCTTTTAAAAAGCCGCAAGAAGCGGAGTTCAAATACATACCGAAAGCAGACGATGCCCTGGAAGAAGGAGATATTCTTATTGTTATCGGCCATATCGATATGCTTTCAAAGATCAAACCTTAAAACAAACAGTATTTCTTTGCTTTTCGGATTCAACTTAAGTCTTGATCCCGAAAATAAAAAATGATTAATCAAACATGGTTGATTTCCTTCAAAAGACATTGGGCATCGGCAGTGCTGCCGGAAGGATCATCGTCATACTACTTCTGGCTCTGGCGGCACACGGTGCCGTAATCTTGGTCAGACGTCTGGGGTACGTTGCGCTGCTCTCCGCTTCCTCCAGATCACACGCGAAATTAAGATCGGTTGCAAGCCTCGCCAAGAGTTTTCTGTTTTTTTTCCTTTATTTCGGCGCCTTCGGCCTGATACTGCGCGAGCTTGGGGTGTCTCCTACCGCCTACCTGGCAAGCGCTTCCGTCATCGGTTTGGCGGTAGGATTCGGTTCTCAGGGGCTGGTTCAAGATGTGGTTACCGGTTTAAC
>CAZKYZ010000528.1:0-2756 GCA_964557055.1 uncultured Desulfobacterales bacterium | reverse complement strand
CGAACATAAACGGAGATGCCTTTCCATAAATAGACCGTAATCGAATCGCTACCGGATAAAGATCAATTGTCTCAATTGAGTATTAATAATTTGAAAATTATATATATTAAAAAGTAGAAGTCAAGATTTTTCCTGCAAAAGTCCAACGGAAAAGCGACTTGGTCGGCAGCGGTATGCATCCGGCCGCGCGGCGCTGATCTTGGTGGCGCAGCCTGCCCCTCGCCAAACTTATATTTTCCTTGACGAAATGGTTGGCAGGCTCTAAAATTTAGTGTTTTATTGACTGCTCAGTAAAAAATGACTGCTGCCTTACCAAAACGACTGTGACCAGGGGAGAGGATGCCCTATGCTGACAAAAAAAAAGATTGCCTTTATCGGATCCGGAAACATGGGGGAAGCCCTGATCGCCGGACTGATCGATTCCCAAACCGCTGATCCCAAAAACATTGTCTGTACCGATATCCGACAGGAACGGCTGGACGAAATCCGCAATACTTACAGCGTGGATGTCACGACGGACAATCGGGAGGCGATCGACCGGGCCGATATCGTCATTTATGCCGTTAAGCCGCAAATCATCGCGTCGGTGCTGAGAGCCACCTCGGACAGCCTTGACATGTCCAAGCTGGTTATTTCCATCGCGGCCGGGGTACCCCTCACAGCTATTGAATCCTGCCTCGATAAAAAACTTCGTTTGATCCGGGTAATGCCCAATCTGCCTGTCTCCGTAAAAATGGGGGCCTCCGGGATTGCGGCAGGCAGCCATGTCCAGGACGGTGATGTGGCGCTGGCCAAAGCCATATTCAATTCCGTGGGAATCAGCATCTTTCTTGGCGAAAACGATCTGCTGGACGCCGTCACCGGTTTGAGCGGCAGCGGACCGGCCTACATATTCCTTATCGTGGATGCTTTGGCGGATGCCGGTGTCAAGGTGGGTCTTGCCAGGAAAGACGCTCTTGCTTTGGCCATCCAGACCATCGCCGGAGCGGCTGAATTACTGAAAAAGACCAAAGCCCATCCCAGCGAACTGAAAGATCGTGTAACTTCTCCCGGTGGAACGGCAATTGCCGGACTCCACACCCTGGAGCAAGGCGGTATCCGAACGACCCTGATCAATGCCGTGGAAGCCGCCACTAGGCGTTCGAAGGAACTAGGGGATATTTTTATCCAGAACAACACGCCAAAATAATCGCACGGGTGTCGACGCAGCGACTGCCGGTTTAAAGGGAATAGCGATGCCCCTGGGTGCGACACCATTACCACCCGGGGAATCCCCCAGCAACATCGAATGTAACCTTCCGTTTCTATCCGGCTCTTTACATCAATACGGCAACGACAGGATTTACAGCGTAAACCGGATATCCAGAAGGACCGCTCTTCTAACCATCGGTTTTGGAAAGCAAACCAGATGTTCACAGAAACAGTGTCATATTCGGCTTCTTTCGTAGAAGGCCTACTCTCCTTTTTTTCCGGATGCGTACTGCCCCTGATACCGGCCTATTTTTCATTTATTACGGGGTACTCACTGGAGGAACTCACCGTCGCGGACGCTACCGTAAGAAAAAAGGTGATTGTCACGACCCTTGCATTCGTATTCGGGTTTTCATTTGTGTTCGTTCTAATGGGGGCGACCGCTACTTTTCTCGGAGAAGTGATTTTCCGTTACAACGACTGGGTGAGGATTGTCGGCGGTGCCGTTGTCGTCATTATGGGCGTGCACCTCATCGGCTGGCTGCGAATCCCTTTTCTATACACCGAAAAACGAATACACCTGAGCCGGAAACCGGTCCACGTTTTCGGGACGTTTCTGGCGGGTATGGCCTTTGCTGCCGGATGGAGCCCCTGTATCGGCCCTTTGCTGGGATCGGTCCTGATTATGGCTGGAAGCAGGGAAACGGTGATTGAGGGAATTCTTCTGCTCTCCGCTTATTCCCTAGGGCTTGCCCTTCCCTTCCTTTGCATGTCGATTTTTATCGATCGACTGCTGGTAATTCTGAAACAGGCCAGGAAAACCTTACGATACATCAACACGGTGGCCGGATTGCTGCTGATTTTCATCGGGATCCTTTTGATGACAAATAACCTTAGGATAATCGCGGGATAATACCTATGAAACTGATCAAAAGTTACCTGTTGGCCCTTTTGATAACAGCCTTTCCCTTACTGAATACCACCTGCCTTTCCGACCAGCCATCCGGAAATATCCAGTGGTACTCCTATGAAGAAGGAATCGAAAAAGGGCGTCTGGAAAACAAAAATATATATATCAATTTTTATGCGGATTGGTGCGCATACTGTATAAAGATGGACGAATCGACTTTTGCCGAATCTTATGTCTATGCCTATCTAAACAAGCATTTCATTTCCATCAAGGTCAATGTTGACAAAGAGACCCGGATTGCCAAAGAATACAAGGTGCAACCCATCCCGGACAGCTGGTTCCTCTCGAAAACCGGTAATAAAATCGCCAACAGACCCGGCTATATTACCCCGGAGCAACTGATCCGCATGTTGAAATTTATTCACACAGACAGCTATAAAACGATGAGTTTTTCGACGTTTCAAACCAGAAAGGATTCATAATATTGGGGGGGAATGGCGGTAGAATACAGCAACAGTTCTATGCTGACCAGGAGCCGGGTGGACCTTACTGCGGGTGAATATAAGGATCTTGTCTGTTTTACGCCATGTTTTTTACCCCGCGGGAAAGCCGGAGAACTCCAGATCCTTTGTTGCCAAGGGATCGCAGTACACCA
>CAZKYZ010000527.1:0-2762 GCA_964557055.1 uncultured Desulfobacterales bacterium | reverse complement strand
ATAATTGGCCAAAGAGCCGCTTACTGATAACTGAAGGTTATGCTGAAAAGCAATAACCAGGATAATGGCAATACCGCCAGGCAGCCATTGTTACCCGGAGCAGAACGATGAATAAGATCTCCACTTTTGAACAGTTTCTTACCGGCAGCACGCCACCCATAGATATGTTGAGTTTTGTCATTAACCTGTCGCTGACCTTTATTTTGGCATTACTGATTTCATCTGTCTATATCAAATATGGAAAGTCCATGTCCAACCGTAAGGCCTTTGCCCGAAATCTGATCATGATTGCCATGACAACAATGACGATTATTACCATAGTGAAATCTTCCTTAGCGCTCTCTTTGGGACTGGTCGGGGCATTGTCGATTGTACGTTTTCGAACCCCCATAAAAGAACCGGAGGAACTGTCCTATCTGTTTTTATCTATTGCGGTCGGTTTGGGTTTTGGTGCCGGTCAGCGCGGTGTTACCTTTGTGGGCTGCCTCTTTATCCTCATCATCGTCGCCATTCGTCAGCACCTCAAAGAAAACGATTATCAAAAAGGAATGCTGCTCAGCATTTCCACATTAAATGCCAGGGGCGATTTATTACAGGAAATCATCACCATTCTCGAAAAAAACTCGATAGAGGCAACTTTGAGACGTTTTGATGAAATGGGGGAAAAACACAACAGCGATTTTTTTGTTTCTTTCGGTTCCACGTCTGATTTCAACCGCACCAGAAATGAGTTGCGTGCAATAGACAAAGGCATTCAGATATCGTTTATAGATAATAACATTCTGTAATTATGGATATAAAAAAAGCACAATCCGGTGGTATGCCCCAAACATGGTCTACCTTCGTACAGCTGTTGCGTAAGCTCCCGGCAAACCGCATGACTGTTCTTTTATGCGCCTTTACACTTATTTCCGGATTCTATATAGGAGGATATAGCGGTGCACCAGCTGCCATAAATGCGTTTTTCAGATCCACCGGCCAACTGCAATACAGTCATCTCAAAAATTTTATCGTCGGTAAACTTTCTCGTCCGAAAACCATGACAATCGATATCAAGCACAAAGACTTTCAGTACCTCTCTTTTAAGAGAGAACAGGCTCTGCAGCTGGGAAAACTGATTGTCGAAGAGGATTCTTATGTCCCCGCGAACGTCTCTGTCGATGGCAATACCGTCCCGGCGCGCATTCGCCTGAAAGGTGGCGCGACGGATCATCTAGAAGGCGACAAATGGTCTTTGCGAATCAAAGTAAGTGGGAACAATGCCATCTGGGGCATGCGCCGATTTTCCGTACAAAGCCCTGAAAGAAGCGGTTGGGGTCATGAATGGGTAATGTATGAGTGGTTTCGAAAAGAAGGGTTGATCGCACTGCGGTACGATATTATCAACCTGGTTATCAATGGCAAAACCATGGGCATTTATGCCCTGGAAGAAAATTTCAGCAAAGAATTATTGGAACACAATAACTACCGGGAAGGCCCCATTCTCAAATGGGATGAAAGCCTTTTTGTCGATATTCGTAAAACCAATCCGACGGAAAAATTAACGGAAAGTGACCTTTTCTGGGCGGCCGATGTCGTCAGCTTCACTACCAAAAAAATCTACGAGACACCTGCTCTGCAAAACAATTTCCTTGCCGGCCGCGATATGCTGCTTTCACTCCGCAATGGAACGGTCACATTTTCGGATGTATTTGACGTTGCCAAGGCTGCCAAAACCGTGGCAATCCTTGAAATGGTAAACGCCATGCATGGAATCCGCTGGAAAAATTGTCGTTTTTACGTTAACCCGGTTACCGGCAAACGTGAATTGATTGCCTATAATGCATACGCCCCGCACCCGATCATTCCAATCAGCGAGCAACAAAACCTCTTTTTCGTGGCGCATCAGCAGCAGCTTCTCACGCTGGGTATCCATGAATGGCGAGATCTTTTCATGTCCAACCCCCTTTTTCTGGAACAGTATTTTGCCGCTCTTGAAAAATTTACGGCTCCCGGTTATCTCGAATCGTTTTTTTCGGAAATTGAAGATGATCTGAAAGAAAAGGAAAGCTACATCTACAAAAATTATCCCATGAATCCTGTTCGGGTTCCTGTATATTTTCACAATCGGGATATGATTCATTCGTTTCTGCACCCGGAACTCCCGTTAAAGGCTTTTCTCCGCGAATTTGACGGCCGCAAATGCCGTCTTACACTCGCCAACCCCTCCTTTCTGCCGATTGAGATTACCGGAATGGTGAACAAAACCGATAAAGAATTGATCGCGCCTACCGGTACCATTGTTTTGCCTTGGAAAAAAGCCAATCGCCCGCTTCAATATTTTGATGTGGATTTCGTTTTACCGGCAACGGACAATAGCATTATGGATACGGAATTAGTTGGGGACACAATGACCCTTGCGAACTATCAAATAAAATATCGTATTACGGGGGTAAAACGCTACCGATCAACGGCTATTGACGCTTATCCTGTATCCTTTTCTCCGCGATTTATTTCTCCGAAATCCGCCGCTTCAAGTCTGCAGGGCCCGTTACAGACAGGGATGTTATTTTTCAATGCGACTGCCAATGAATACCGTTTTGCAGCTGGAAACTGGATGGTCCAATCCGATTTGATTTTTCCGCCTGATTCCGTTGTACGATTCTCGCCAGGAACCAGGATCAGCCTGGAAATGGGAGCAGCCATTGTCTCTTACAGTCCCGTATTCATGAATGGAAGCGAAGACAATCCCGTGAT
The DNA here is from genome assembly GCA_964557055.1 of uncultured Desulfobacterales bacterium. GTDB lineage: Bacteria > Desulfobacterota > Desulfobacteria > Desulfobacterales > CAZKYZ01 > CAZKYZ01. Next base: position 26 of record CAZKYZ010000527.1, on the reverse strand, counting down.
TCTTTCTTCCCGTGATGGCAGCGGAC
>CAZKYZ010000526.1:0-2773 GCA_964557055.1 uncultured Desulfobacterales bacterium | reverse complement strand
AATATGAATACGTAATTTGTTTTCTAAACCGCTAATATTCTTCACCGGACCGGTGTAACCTTTTCTGGTCCTCCACCAGCGGTGGAGGGTTTAAATCAGACGAAACCTTACTCCTTACTTTTCACTATTCCCTGTCTTCTCCCCTGTTTTCGCAATTCGAAATAAAAAGGTTTTGGGGTCCTCTCTGCTCCATGCCCTCTGCTTTTTTCTACTCACTACTTACTGCTTTTCGGTCAGCCTGTCTCCCACAAGGCGGCCACGGCTTTTCGGCTGGCGATCAAATCCCGGTCGTCCCCTGTAAAGATTTCGAGGGTGGCCGTCCCGCTGTAGGCAGCATTTTTCAGCGCCCGGACAATCGCCGCGAAATCGATGGCCCCTGCTCCAACCGGAATATGATCATCGCAGCGCCTGTTGTTGTCGCTGATATGAAGGTGCCCGATCCGGCCGCCGTATCGCCGGATAAACTGCAGCACCCTTTCCCCGTCGTCCTGAATGGACGCATGCCCGATATCCAGGGTAAGACGAAGATCGGGATGTCCGTCCAGGGCCTCCTGAAAATGGTCGGGTTCGAAAAAGGCATGACAGCGGGGGAACATGTTTTCCAGGCAGAGCTTCATTCCGGCAGCCTGCGCCAGGTTCACCATTGTATCCAAAAAGGCACGGGCATGCTGCATGGCAGTATCCATCACCAGGGGGCCCATCCCGCTGATCATGCTGGGATGCAGCACCACTTTCTCCGCGCCCATTTCAACAGCCACTTCCAGGGAACGGCACACCTCGCTTTGGGAAGCTCTGCGCAGGCTTTTCGTAAGGTCGGCGGTATACACAAAGGTCGGCATATGGCAGACAAGGGACAACTCATGTCTCTCCAGGCCCTGCAGAATCTCTTTCTGCAGGCGCTTTACCGTTTGGTAATGCGCCCCGGGCGGATCCAGAGTCAGTTCCAGATAGTCCATCCCGGCGGCAGCCACCCGCTCCAGTTCATCCATAACTGGCCGGACCGGATTGTTCATGGCCCCATACCGCAGCATGCTGTTTCCCTCCTGTAATGATCATAAAACAAACGATTTAATTGTTGGCTTTGGTCTTTCAGCAGATATCACAGTCCCTCCACATCGGCAATTAATATGAAAAATGCGGCCGGCATCCATATTCTCCATTGACAGCCGCTCTGTGTTCCGTAAAAATAGGCCCCCAAACAACCCGTCAGCCTTCGTACAGAATTATGAACGTATACATCTTTTACCATAGCAGCCCTTCAAACCACAAACGCCCCCGGCACTTCGCGGAAGCTTCGGCCGAACGGGTCTCTATGATCTCTTACCTCAACCGTTTCAGCGGGTTGTAATCCGGCCCTTCACAGAACAGTTACATAATCCGATTCCGCCGGCGGCGGATACGGGACATCGCAATGCTGATTCCGTACCGGGCGGTCACCGATGCAGCCGTAATAACCCACTGATTTCATAAATATTTCGGGATAACAGCGGCCCATAAAAATAGAACAGGAGAACAGATGAAGATACTTGTTTTGGGAGCCGGCCTCGTCGGGGCTCCGATGGCGTTTGACCTGGCAAAAGATCAGGACTTTTCCGTTACAGTAGCTGATATCAGCGACACGGCATTAAACAAATTCTCGGCAAACGACGAAATCGCCACCCGCAAAATAGATCTCTCCGACGGCGATGCCGTCGGCCGCCTGATGACCGAGTTCGACATGGCCGTGAACGCGGTACCGGGGTTTCTGGGATTTCGGGCTCTTGAATCGATCCTGAAAGCCGGAAAAAACGCAGTGGATATCGCCTTTTTCCCGGAAGACCCCTTCCGGCTTGACGACCTGGCCCGCGAAAAGGGGGTAACCGCGGTGATCGACTGCGGCGTCGCGCCGGGGATGAGCAACATTCTCATCGGCCACACGGTAAGCCGCCTGGACGAATGTCACAGTGCCACCATTTACGTAGGCGGGTTGCCCGTAACCCGGGAGTGGCCCTATGAATACAAAGCCGTCTTCTCGCCCATCGACGTTATCGAAGAATACACCCGGCCGGCATGGATCGTAAAAAACGGTGAGCGGATCTGCAAACCGGCGCTCAGCGAACCGGAATACATTGATTTTCCCGAAATCGGCACATTGGAGGCCTTCAATACAGACGGTCTGCGCACCCTCGCGACCACCATGGACATTCCCGATATGAAGGAAAAAACACTGCGCTACCCGGGTCATATCGAAAAAATGATTCTTCTGCGGGAAACCGGTTTCTTTGATCAGGAAGAGATCGAGATCAACGGTGCCCGGATCAAACCTGTCGACTTCACCAGCAGAATCCTGTTTCCCAAATGGGAAATGAAAGCCGGCGAAGAAGACCTAACGGTAATGCAGATTTTCATCCGTGGTAAGAAAGATGGTTGTCCGGTTCAGCACACCTGGAACCTGAACGACCGTTACGATTCCGGCAACGGGGTCCATTCCATGGCAAAAACAACCGGCTACACGGCCACTGTCGTTTTGCGGCTGATCGCCCGGGGATTGTATACCCGCAAGGGAATCTCCCCGCCGGAGTACATCGGAAAACAGCCGGAGCATGCGGCATTCATTCTGTCCGAACTTGCCGACCGGGGGGTCGTGTACCGGGAAACCATAGAGACACTGTAAACCCTATAGTTGCATAAAAAACATGGCGAAGAGAGCGAAAGTGGCTGTAAATTTGATAAAAACAAGAACATTCGCAATCTGATCAGGACTTTACCACCAGTGAGTTCAAGGATCTTGTCT
>CAZKYZ010000525.1:0-2776 GCA_964557055.1 uncultured Desulfobacterales bacterium | reverse complement strand
TACCTGCAGCCAGGATACCCAGGAAAAGATAAAAGAAAAGATCATGGAACACAAACTGAATCGTGTCGTGGTTGCCTCCTGCAGTCCCAAAACCCACGAACCCATGTTCATGGAAACACTGGAAGCCTGCGGGTTGAACAAATACCTGTTTGAAATGGCCAATATCCGCAACCAGAACTCCTGGATCCATTCCAAAAGTCCTGAACTGGCCACCCAGAAAGCAAAAGATCTGGTGCGCATGGCCGTGGCCCGGTCCAATACGCTGAAGCCCCTGAAGGAAAAAGTGATTCAGGTCAACCAGAAAGGGCTGGTAATCGGTGGCGGCATTGCCGGCATGAACGCAGCTTTGAACATAGCCAAACAGGGTTTTCCGGTGGTACTGCTGGAGAAAGAGGCCGAGCTGGGCGGGTTTTCGAAAAATCTGCACCATACCATCGAAGGTGGTGATATACAGGCCTATCTAAAAAAACTGATCCGGGAAGTGACGTCCCAGGAAAAAGTGGAAGTGATCACGGGCGCTCGCGTGACCGGTTTTGGCGGTTTTAAAGGCAATTTCAAAACGGATATTAATGTTGACGGTGAAACCAGGTCCATCGACCATGGGGTAATCGTAGTTGCCACCGGTGCTGTTGAATATCAGCCAACGGAATATGAATACGGCCAGAATGAAAATGTTGTCAGCCAGGTCGAACTGGCCGACCGGCTCGAGGAAAAAGGCGCCGCCGACCTGAGTTCAGTGGTAATGATTCAATGTGTGGGCTCACGCAACGAAGAAATGCAGGAATGTTCCCGCATCTGCTGTCAGAGTGCCGTCAAAAACGCCCTGCATATCAAGCGCCTCAACCCGGAGACGCAGGTGTTTGTCCTGTACAGGGATATCCGCACCTATGGACTGATGGAAGACTACTACACCGAAGCGCGTGAAAAGGGGGTCATTTTCATGCGGTTTGATTCCGCCCACCCGCCGGAGGTAACGACAACGGATGGTCAGCCGGTTGTTACGACTATCGATCACGTCCTTAAACGGAAGGTAGCAATTACTGCCGATCTGCTCGCCCTCAGTGCCGGCATGCGCCCGACGGATACCAAAGAATTGAGCGGTATCATGAAACTGAACGCCAACCCGGAAGGGTATTTCATGGAAGCCCACGTGAAACTGAGACCGGTGGACATGCCGGGAGAGGGCATCTTCCTGTGTGGTACGGCCCACGGGCCGAAACTGATATCGGAAACCATTTCCCAGGCCCAGGCGGCAGCCTCCCGGGCGTTAACCTTCCTGGCCCGGCCGGAAATCAAGCTTTCCGCCATCACTGCTATCGTCGACACGGACCATTGTGTAAAATGCCTTACCTGTGTGCGAGCCTGTCCGTATGGTGTTCCGAAATTCAATGAAAAAGAAAAAGTGATCGAAATCGATGAAGCGTTATGCCATGGGTGCGGGGCCTGTACCGGAGTATGCCCGCGGCAGACCATCCAGCTCGGTTTTTACGAAGACGATCAGATAAAATGCAAAATTGACGCACTGCTGGCAGGAGGAATGTAATGGCTGAATTTGAACCGACGATCATCGCGTTTTGCTGTGATTACTGAGGGTATTCCGCTGCGGACCTGGCAGGTTCCATGCGTCTGGAATACCCTCCCAATATTAAAATCATCCGGGTGCCCTGCACCGGCAAGGTTGATGTCATGTACCTTTTGCGTGCCATTCAGAAAGGTGCAGACGGGGCCTATGTGGTAGGCTGTCTGGAAGGTACCTGTCATTTCAATGCTGGAAACTATCGGGCCCGGGAGCGGGTCAACCACGTGAGCCGTCTTTTGGAGGAAATAGGTCTTGAAGGAGATCGCGTGAGGATGTATAACCTCTCTTCCGGAGAAGGCCCGACGTTTGCGGCCTACGCCCGTGAAATGACGGAACACATTAAAAAACTGGGACCCAACCCGTTGAAGAAAACGGGCAGGGCTTGATATAAAAAATTGACAGTGAGTTCTATAAAATCGCAAAGGAGTTTATTATGGCGGATGAAGCAATCAAACTGGGGGGAAAGAAGAAAAGTATTTTCCTCGACAAGGTAAAAGAGATTATTCCCGAAGGGGGTAACCTGAATCTCTGCCTGACCTGCGGAGCCTGTTCTTCCGGATGCCCGGCAACGGGTCTGGTAGGGATGGATCCACGGAAATTTTTGCGCATGGCGGCTCTTGGCATGGACGATGAGATCGCCAAATCAGACTGGCCCTGGATGTGTACCATGTGCCAGCGTTGCATCTATGTCTGTCCGATGAAAATTGACATTCCTCAGTTGGTCTATAATGCCCGGGGTCTGCGCCCCAGGGAAGAGCGCCCCAAGGGTATTCTGGGTTCCTGTGACATGGCTCTTAAAAATGAAAGCACCAGCGCCATGGGGACCGCCCCCGACGATTTCGTTTTTGTGGTTGAGGATGTTCTCGAAGAATACCGGGAAGCACAGCCGGAATTTGCCGATATGCAGGCACCTATCGACAAGCAGGGTGCAGAATTTTTCTTGAACCAAAACTCCAGGGAGCCGGTAACCGAACCGGATGAATTGGTACCCTTGTGGAAGATCCTGCATTTGGCCGGGGCTGACTGGACTTATGGCAGAAAGGGATGGGCAGGGGAAAACTACTGCATGTTTTTGGCGGACAACGATTCCTGGGAGAAGGTCACCCGCACGACTGTTAAACAGGCTAACGAATTGGGGGTAAAGACCTTTCTCAACACCGAGTGAGGGCACGTAACATTCTCAGTCCGGGCCGGACT
>CAZKYZ010000524.1:0-2783 GCA_964557055.1 uncultured Desulfobacterales bacterium | reverse complement strand
GGTCAATGGCAAGTTCACATTGGCGGCTAAAATGCTAAACATTATTGGTGGAGTGTTATTTCTATCCGGAGGGATATGCTTTGGGCAGCGATTTTACCGTAACGGCGATGTTACATCACTATTGTTTTCATCGCTATGTCTTCTTTTCGGTGTAGCAGGGATAACCTTTGAATCTTCTGTTCTCTGGGATAGTGGATGGTGGATGTGGCACTTAATGCAATTAGCTGCTTACATAATTGCATTAGGATATGTCGCCACCCGTTCTGCATCAGAGTATCGGCGTACTATTCAAGCCGAGACGACATTGCAGGAGAGCGAACAGCAATTAAAAGCTTCTAACCAGCAGCTTGAGCGTATAGGAAAATCAAACCCATTTCTAACATCTTATCATGAATATAAAAACCTGAAAAGATCCTCAAAACCCCAAAACAGGAAAAACGCAGGATGAATACACTATAAAATTTCAGCGAAAAACTCAATAAAAGCAGAGGTTGGGCGGAGCATCACCTTATTCCAACACAAAAACCAGAATAACCCCTCCCCCATCGTCCATCACGGATCAAAAAGTCCCCCAGGCGGCCACCTCGCCCCTGCAACGGTTGGCGGATTTTTAGGAAGTTTTAACCATTCAAGAATCTTATTGATCACAGCAGTCTCCGTGATCATCGCAATAAGCTTGCGTTTCCCATGACAGTAAGGACACTGTAGAGCATCTATCCTGAAAACCCGTTTGAGTAACTCCGCCCAGGTATAACGCCTTCGCCGCTCCTCCTCATTTAAAGGCGCACCATCACTATCCGTTTTTCGGCAATGCTTCTTACGCCCCCCCAAAACCGCCTTCAATCCATGATGTGGAATAATCTGTTTCCGAAGTTTTGCATTAGGCGCAAAAACCCCATGGTAAGTCACAAGATTATGCCCCGGCGCTGGAACCAACGCGGCCAGTTTCTCAATAAAAGTAAGAGGATCAAAAACCACCGCCCAGGTCCCATCAAAAAAAGCCCGTCTCAACCGATAGCGCACTCGACCGTCCGCAAGCAGCTCCAACCGCCTCGTTGCAATGGCGGGTCTGGCCATATACCGGCAAAGTCTCTCCAAACGTTTTCTCTTACGGCCATGAATGCTCACATTTGCATGAAGGGTGAACCCATCATAAGCCGAACACCGCTCTCCTGTCATCTCAATGTATTTTGTATCTTTAACCCGACCCTCCCGAGTAACATAAGCCCCCCGCTTTTCCCCCAGCCCAATTCTCCCGCGAATTGAAGCCGCGTAACACTTTCCAAGCTCAAGAGAATCAAAAGGAAGCGGGTCACCAGCTTGAATAGAGTCCTCCTGAAAATATCCATTCCTAAGTAACAGATTCAACACGCGACCATGAACCTTAACTAAAAGCTCTCCCACTTCCGCGTCTGTAGGCGCTTTTAAAGGAATAAACTTGGGCCTGCCGGATGATGAAGGGATATACACCCCATCCAGCGCAAGAGCATGAAAATGCGGGTTAAGATTTAGCGCACTGCCCCATCGCTGGATGAAATTCACCGCCCCAGGTTTCCCCCCAGCAACGCCAAGCCGTTTCGCCTTTAGTCGGAGATGACACATTATCGCACGGATGAATATCCCCTTCACTGCTGTACACATCTTCTTGTCAAATGCTATCAAGTAGCGAATCCGAAAGGGAAGAGTCAACACCCACTGGCGAATGGGCTCTTCTGGTAAAAGACAGTCCACAAGATAAGCCGCAGTATCCGCCATACGCCGGCCCCCGCACGAAGAACAGAACCCCCGCCCTTTACAGGAAAAGGCGACAAGCTCCTCTTTACCGCAGCTAGGACAGCGAAACCGGCAAAACCCCCGGGCTAAAACACCGCAATCTAGAAATGCTCTTAACTCGTCCTGAACAAAACTTGGCCAATTTGTTTGACTGTCTTCACCCGCCCTGGCTAAAAATGTCTCCAGATGCTCCTGCAGCACTTGGTATAGAACTGTTGTTTCAGGCCTGCGCCTTCTATAAAGAGGGCTGGGCTGTTTAGAATTCTCCCGCTTTTCCATTAATTCCGATCAGAGCCTTTTCTTTTCAAAAAACCTGCAAACAAGGTTTACTTCTTTCAAGAAAGGTCGATCGAAATGAAAATTGGTTACATTCGGAAAGTTAAGATACTTCCCCGATCGCACTCTCAAGATGAACCGGCCAGTTTCAACAGTTTTGAGAATATGTTTATCTGCACAGGCAGTTGGCCTAGGAAATGCTGCCAGGATGCGGGCTTTTTTTATACTTCCCATACATCATTGTTTAGTATGCAGTCCTCCAATCGAAGGAAAACTATTATGATCTTGCACCGCAGCCATGAACCGTTTTGCAATCTTTCAAAAATAATCAGATTCAGGAAGTGAGAGGTTCTTTGTCAAGAGTTCCAGAGATTGGTTGCAGGAAAAAAAAGCAACGATCATAACATTCGCTCCTCGCTCACGGGTGCAGGATGTTCCGCGGTATGGATCCGTTCCTATCTACAACTACGGCAACTTCAAGATCGAGGTCAATGGATTTGAATTGAGGGAGAATGGGCGTATTCCACGGATGTGGAAAGCATGGAAATATTGGAAATGACTCACACGTCCCCACGTGGGACTGCCAGTGACCCATGATCAAAAACTCACACGTCCCCACGTGGGACTGCCAGTGACCCATGATCAAGAACTCATACGTCCCCACGGGGGCATGGATTTCAGGTATGCATGCGAATTAATTTGTCCCCACGGGGGGCGAGCGGGGGGGGTGGAAA
>CAZKYZ010000523.1:0-2789 GCA_964557055.1 uncultured Desulfobacterales bacterium | reverse complement strand
ATGCAAGGATTCAGGTTGGCGATATTAACCAAATTCACGTAGTCGCTAACCATATCCTTTTTTGCGGCTACGAGAAGTACATTCATCTGGTTGGCGTTCTGTTCGTTCTCACCCAGAATTTGGAAATCAAGATTCACATCACTTATATCAAAAGGTATGTATTGTTCAGCTTCAAATTGAATTGTTTCCTGCAGCTGGTCTTCCGTCATTGTCTGAACATTAATCTTTTTGACGATAACTGAATATCCACCGATAGATATGGCCACATTCTGTTCCTTGATACCATACCCTTTCATCAGTTGCCGAATGGCTTCAGCGACGTCTTCAGGAGATTTTATGGAACCCTCCTCAATCGCCCCCGCCGGTATATCCACCATACCGAATTTTTTAAGGACGAAACCATCTTTTGCTTGTACTACCTCACCAGCCTTTATCGTCCTCGATCCGATATCTAACCCTACCAGGTGATCTTTTCTTTTGAATACCATAATATTCTCTTAATCATTAAAAATCTGATTTTTATCTGACAAACTATACCCCAAAGCCAATATGATCTTCCGCTTTGTTTCCATACGGCTAGGCATTCCTTTTTCAATTCTTGAAATTGTGATGGGGGAAACGTTTGCCTTTCTAGCCAGCTCTGATTTGTTCATCATGAGTGACTCTCTGACCTTTTTTAGGGAATTCTTACTCATTTAAAAAACCCTCGGCTTGATACAATACTTCTTTGTTAAGTAGTAGAAGTGTGCTTTGAAAAGTTCACGGATGATAAATGTTTGCCGCATACTTATCATCAAGTCAAGTAAAATATACTAAGTTATGCATAATTTATAGTCAGTTACATCATATTGTGTTGCCTTTTATAAAATTACCACATATTGTATACCTCAATTTTCTTTTTTTTTCGGGATCCCGAAGAGCATCCACCCCCTACTCTTCTGGTCCCGCAGTATATTTCCCCTTGCAAAGCTTTGCCTTGACACAAAACGACTTTGCCCTATAGGATACCGCTTGTTCCAACTTTTCAGCAATTCAATGTTTATCATTTTCTGCTGGCTGGTGGACGTTGGGCGGCACCCGATACGATAACCATTGTATGAACTATCGGCTACGCTTATTTGAAGTGGTTTCCTAATTGGTTCTACTCCTATTATATACTCTTGAACTGTAATACGAAATATTATGAAATCGACAATAAATTTTCACGACAGCGATGATAAACAAAAACCATTTCGATTGGTCAAATATTTCACATACAGCGGACTGATCGTCATTTTTCTGATCACCATCATTATTTCTTTTATTAATACACATTGGGCCAAAACACTTCATTTGAAAAAGAGTGAGGAATACGCGCATCTTCTTATCGAAAACCTGAATCACCAGGTGTTTATCCGGTTTGTCATACCGGCTGCACTGAAATTCGGCCAAATTCAACTGCGCAATCAGGAACAGTTTCAATTGATGGACCAGGTTGTTAAAAGCACCTTACATGGGTTTCAGGTCGGCAACGTCAATATTTACGATATGAAAAACACGATTTCCTATAGTTACGACGAAAACTTGATCGGGAAATCAGGATTGGGGAAATCAGAATACCAACAGGCCATTTCGGGAATCTTGTCATCCCGTCTTACACAGAAAGGAAGCTCGCTCCAAATTTTCCTTGGTATTCCCGAACAAGTAAAACTGATTACGTTTGCACCGCTGCGTGCTGAAAAACCGCTTACCGGGCTGTCCGGCCCAGTACTAGGTGTTGTCGAAATTACCCAGGATATTACGGCAGAAAACAAAACCATATTTGATTTCCAAATTATAATTATCGCTACGAGTACTAGTTTAATGGGTATTCTTTTTTTGGTTTTGGTTTTGGTAGTGAACCGGGGTGAAGGTATTTCTCAGAACAAAACACTTGAGCGGATAAGGCTGAAGGAACAGCTCAGCAAAGCTCAACACCTGTCTTCCATCGGAGAAATGACAGCAGCCATCTCACATGAAATTCGAAATCCGCTTGGAATTATCAGAAGTTCTGCAGGGTTGTTGCAAAAAAAAATGGCGGTTCTGGACCCCGGCAATTCCATACCTGCCATTATTGTAGAAGAAACCGAACGCCTGAACAACATTATCACTGATTTTTTAAGCTATGCCCGGCCAAGGGATCCCTATCTGATCCCATGTCGAATTGACGAAGTCCTTACCAAAACAATCCGTTTCATAGAATCCCAGCTGGCCGCCAGCAATTGTACGGTTGAACTTGATTTTGCAAATGCATCCTTCGCCGTTTCTTCGGACCCGGACATGCTTTATCAGTCTTTTTTAAATATAATAATCAATTCCATTCAGGCAATGCCCGACGGTGGAACCATTCATATACATTCGGAAATGGATTCCACGGAAAATAATATTATATTGATTTTTAGAGATGACGGCGAAGGTGTCCCCGAAGAAATCTTACCAAAGATTTGGGACCCCTTTTTTACGGACAAAGAAAAAGGCACAGGCCTTGGGTTGGGAATCGTTAAGAAAATTATTGAATCTTTGAATGGTACTATCGTTATTGAGAATCGAAAAGTAAAAGGGGCTAAAGTCACCATTACACTTCCGCGCAAGCCAAAGGGTTAGTTATGGAAACCATTTTAATTGTTGATGACGAAAAAAACTACCCTCTCATTTTAAGTGCAGTTCTGGAAGAGGTCGGTTTCGAAACATTAACAGCCAACAGCGGTCTGGAGGCGCTTGAAATCCTGCAGCAGTCCGATGTCGACCTTGTTGTAACGGATATGAAAATG
>CAZKYZ010000522.1:0-2802 GCA_964557055.1 uncultured Desulfobacterales bacterium | reverse complement strand
CGGGTTAATTGAGCGCTCAGTCGGATAAAGCGGAAAAAAAATAAGAGCTCAGATTCGTGTATATTATTATCGTAGGTGCCGGAGAAGTCGGGTATCTCATTGCCAGCCGTCTGGCAATGGAGGACAAGGAAGTGGTGGTCATCGACCGTGATCCCGAGGCGGTGCGGCGAGTGTCCGAATCCATCGATGTTCAGGCCGTCGAGGGCTCCGGGAGCAGCCCCCGGGTGCTGGAAGAGGCGGGCATTCGTGAGGCGGAAATTCTCCTGGCGGTGACCAATTCAGATGAGGTCAATCTGGTGGCCTGTCTGGCGGCCGATTTCATCTCGCCGGCAACCATGAAAATTGCCCGGCTGAGGAGTTCGGATTACGACGGTTATCATGACGCCATGCGCGAGCATGCCCCCCACATAGACATTGTAATCAACCCGGAGATCGAGGTGGTCAAGACTATCGAGCGACTCATGGCCGTACCCGGTGCTGTCGATATTGGCGAACTGGTGGAGGGGCGGATCAATTTTGTGGCCGTGAAACTGGACAAGGGACCTGATCTGACCGGCATCCGGTTGAATCAGCTTTATGAGCGGACCGGTAAAAAAGTAACCCTCATTTAGGCGATCATTCGCGAAGAACAGATGATTATCCCGGATGGCAAGACCCGCCTGGAAACGGATGACACCGTTTATTTCGTGTGTGAAAAAGAAAAACGCGACGATGCTCTATCCGTTTTCAACAAACAGAAACGTCCCCACAAAAGCGCCATTGTTATCGGGGGGGGGCGTCTCGGCTACCGACTGGCTGAGATGCTAGATAATACGTCGGTTTCCACAAAGATCATCGAAAAGAACGCCCGGCGATGTGTCTGGCTGGCCGAAAGATTCAACAAGGTGGTGGTTCTGCACGGGGACGGATCCGACCAGGACCTGCTCGCCGAGGAAAACGTGCAGGACATGGATGTGGTGGTGACCCTTACCAACGACGAGGAAACCAATATCCTGGCGTCTCTGCTGGCCAGGCGGATGGGCGCCGGCAAAGTCATCACCCGTATCAGCAAATTCAGCTATTTTCAGCTCATGTCTGCTATCGGCATCGAACAGGTTGTCAGTCCCCGGCTTTCCGCCATCAACAGTATCCTGCAGCACATCCGTAAGGGAAAGGTTCTTTCCGCCATTTCCCTCAAGGGGGAACAGGCGGAGGTCATGGAAGCCGTGGCCATGGAGACGGCCGAGATTGTTGGCAAACCCCTCAAGGATGTGGCCATTCCCAAAGACGTGCTGCTTACCGCCATTGTCCGCGGCGAGGAGATTATCATTCCGTCGGGCGAAAGCGTGGTGCAGGCCGGTGACCGGATCATTATTTTCGCCCGGCGCCAGGCCATCCCCAAAATTGAAAAAATGCTTACCGTCAAGCTGGAGTATGTCTAAATGGGATGGCGATTTATCGGTAAAACCATCGGGTTGCTGACCCTTTTTTTCGGTTTGACCATGATGGTTCCCTTGGCGTTTGGCGTTTTTTACGGGGATGAAAGTGTTTTGCCCCTGCTGATATCCATGGGCATCACGCTGGGATTCGGTATCCTCTTGAGCGCATTGTTCCGGCGCGAGAAAAAAGAGACCATCAACCAGCGGGAAGGCATGGCGATTGTCACTTTAGGATGGTTTCTGGTGAGTTTGTTCGGGGCGCTGCCCTTTTACTTGGGAGGGGAGATCCCGGTGTTTGTGGATGCTGTTTTTGAGTCCGTTTCCGGTTTTACCACCACCGGATCTTCCATTCTCACCAACATCGAGGGAATGTCTCCGGGCCTGCTTCTGTGGCGCAGTTTCATCCAGTGGCTGGGGGGCATGGGGATCATCGTCCTTTCCGTGGCCATTCTGCCCTTTCTGGGGGTTGGCGGGATGCAGCTCTACAAGGCCGAAGTGCCCAGCCCGGTCCCGGACAAACTGAAACCGCGCATCCGGGATACGGCCGTTGTTCTGTGGAAAGTGTATGCCCTGTTTACCGCTGTGGAAGTCCTGTTGCTGCTCTTGGGGGGCATGGGTTTCTTTGATTCCCTCTGTCATGCCTTTACCACCATGCCCACCGGCGGCTTTTCCAACAAAAACGCTTCCGTTGCCCATTTTGACAGCGTCTATATCGACGCTGTCATTATATTTTTTATGGTGCTGGCGGGGGTCAATTTTTCCCTGCACTACCAGTTTATGAAAGGGCAGACCCTGGCGTTTTGGAAAGATTCGGAGTGCCGCTTTTTTTTAGGGGCGGTCCTGGTGCTGTCCTTGTTCATGACCGTGGACGTCTTCGGTTCGGTGTACGATTCCCTGGGCCAGTCCTTTCGATACGCTTCTTTTCAGGTGGTCTCCATCGTGACCACAACGGGATATGCCACTGCGGATTATGAACTGTGGCCGGCCGCCAGTCAGATCGTGCTGCTCCTGTGCATGTTCATGGGGGCGTCGGCCGGGTCCACCGGCGGCGGGATGAAGTGCCTGCGAATCATGCTTTGTTTCAAGTTCTGCTACAAGGAGTTGTTTGCCCTGATTCACCCACGGGCCGTCACCCACATCAAGATCGGCGGCAAGGTGGTGCCCGACGATGTCATGCGCAGTATCGTCGGATTTCTGGTTCTTTACATCGGGCTTTTCGCCCTCTGTTCCGTCCTCTTGGCCGCCACCGGGGTTGACATATTGACATCCTTCGGAGCCGTGGCCGCCACCATCGGAAACATCGGCCCCGGATTCGGTACAGTGGGGCCGGCGCAAAACTTCGCCCTTATTCCAGGTATAGGCAAATGGCTGCTGATTTGGTGCA
>CAZKYZ010000521.1:0-2820 GCA_964557055.1 uncultured Desulfobacterales bacterium | reverse complement strand
TTGCCTGATCTGCTTCGGAGTTGCTGGGCATTTCAATAAAACCGAAACCCTTTGGTCTGCCGGAAAACCGGTCCTTGAGCAGTTTTACACTTTCAATTTCTCCAAATTCGGCAAACAGGGACTTCAAAGTGTCTTCCGAAGTTTGATGAGATAAGTTACCAATGTAGATATTCATGACGATACCTTTCGTCCGTATTATTGCGCTCAATTTTTTGCTGGAAAATAAAGCAGTGCCTGTCGCTAACGGCGATATTGCGATTCACACAGGACAGGCACAAGGTAAAGAGTGAAGGGTCCGAAGCGTCGTACGAAAGGTAAGAGCGGGTGTTTGGCCGTCTTCCCCGGGAATCACTCTGAAATGGCAAAGGGCACCCTCCTAAAATAGGAGACGTGCCCTTTTTACACGTACGAAATTTAGACTACAGTGACATTTGCTGCTGAAGGACCTTTTTGTCCCTGCTCAATGTCAAAGGTAACCTTGTCGCCTTCATTGAGACTTTTAAAACCGCTTGAATTGATTGCCGAGTGGTGAACGAACACATCGGGCCCATCTTCCTGCTCAATAAAACCGAAACCTTTTTTGTCATTGAACCATTTAACTGTTCCGTTAGCCATGGTGACACCCTCCTTTCTATAAAATGCTCAAGATTTTAGACTGGAGGATGTAACACAACCAAATGATTTGTTCCTTCAGAAAAAAATCGCTCCGCAAATTGAAGGCGGAGCCCTGTTGAATGGGTCTACATTATCACTTTTTATTCCGAAAGCAAGCAAATTATTTAGTAAAGATGTTTTCGGTATTATTTTAAAACGCAAACATATCAATTTTGCGTCATCGGGATCCTGTTACATAGCGGCAGCAGTGTGCTGACGCCGTTTTTTTTTTCGGGGAGGGAGACCGGGCATATGACTTCCGCCTTTTTTATCGAAAACCTCATGGACCTTTACGGCTCTGCCGTCTATCCTGGCATTCTTTACGGACCGGCATACCCTGCCTGCCGCCTGCTGTTCCACTTCGAAAAAGGAGAACTCCCGCTTCAAGTTGATCTGGCCGATCATATTTGAGCGGATACCGGAGTGGTCACATATCAGCCGCACGATGGCGCCTTCATTAATCTTATCCAGCAGCCCGACGTTAATAAAAAAACGTATTGTTTTCCTGTTCTTCATATGGGTTTTTACGTAGGGTTTCGGTTTCACCGAAACGGCGCCGGCCGTTTTGCGAGCTTGCACATTGATATCGCCGGCATGACGGTAATACTCGATAAACCGGTTGCATTCGGAAAACACAAACCGTTTGATCAGTTCCTCTTGATCCATTCCACGCAAGGCTTCGTATACGGCGGGCAGATAATCGGCCATATCGGCATCGTTGACTTCTGCAGCCATAATTTTTTCGATCCGGTTGAGGAGCTGCTTTTTGCAAATTTCCGGACCTCCGGGAATTTTCCCGAAAGCAAATCGGATGTTGCCGTGTTTTTCAATGGCCTGTATGCGGTATCTTTCTTTCACATTGATCATCGCAATTGAGATTCCGCACTTTCCAGCGCGAGCTGTACGCCCGCTGCGGTGGGTATATACCTGGGTTTCGTCCGGCAGATTGTAATGTACCACATGGGTGATGTCATCCACATCCAGCCCCCGTGCCGCGACATCCGTGGCCACAAGAATACGAAGAGATCCATGCCGGAATTTCTGCATCACATAGTCCCGCTGCGCCTGGGACAAATCCCCATGCAGGGCATCCGCATTATAGCCGTCTTTTATCAGGCCGGCGGCTACATTCTGTGTTTCCTTTCGGGTCCGGCAGAATACCAGTCCGAAAATTCCGGGAGAAAAATCGAGAATCCGTCTCAGGGCCTCATAACGGTCTTTTTCCCGTATCGTATAGCAGGTGTGCTCAATGTTTTTCGGGCTGCTGTTTTTGCCACCAACGGTCACCTCTAAAGGATTCGACAGATAATTCCGGGCGATGGCGGCAACTCCCGAAGGCATGGTGGCGGAGAAGAGCCATATTCTTTTCTCATTCGGCATATTTGCCAGGATGGCGTCTATATCTTCCTGGAACCCCATGTTGAGCATCTCATCGGCTTCGTCCAGCACCACATGGGAAACGCGTGCGAGCCTTACCGCCTTCCGGTTGATGAGATCAAGTAAACGACCCGGGGTGGCGACGATAATATGCACGCCGGCCTTGATTCGCTTTATCTGCTCCACAATGCCTGCTCCGCCGTAGACCGCCGCCACACGAATATTTTTCATATTTTTTGAAAATTTCAGCATGTCCCCTGTAATCTGCCTGCACAATTCACGGGTTGGGCAGATGACGATTCCCTGGGGGCCGTTGATCGCCGGATCAATAGACTGGATCAGCGGAAGGCCGAACGCGCATGTTTTACCGGTGCCTGTCTGGGCCAGTCCCACAAAATCCCTGTCATTGGCGAGAAGCGCGGGGATCGCTTTCTCCTGGATCGGCATGGGAGCGTCGAACCCGAGCTCCTCCACCGCTTCTATCAATTCTTTCCGAACACCTAACGTTTTGAAACTCATATTTACTGTTTCCTTTAAAAAAGAACCGGAGGCCTGATTGATTTCAAGCATCCGGTTTTTATTGTCCATAAAAAAGCCGCCCGGGTGTATCCGGGCGGCGGCAATTGCAAGCCGGAAAACCGGGAGGCCACTATTTTTCGATCTGAAACCCCGATTTTCAACCGATTTTTGATCCTTGTACACATGTTTTCCGAAGTTGGCAATCTTTTTTTTTCAATAATAAGATTTGAAATTAATTTTTGTCGGTCATTATGGCGTTGATTTCCGTTC
>CAZKYZ010000520.1:0-2828 GCA_964557055.1 uncultured Desulfobacterales bacterium | reverse complement strand
AATACGGGGCTGTTTTGGTTAAAATGATGCATTCAGGTACAACGGGGCCTGCAGATGCAAATACAGACCCATATGCATTTTTGAAAGGGAAAAAATAATAATGAAAAAATTTTTGTGCTGCATTTTGTGCCTTTTGTGCCTTTTGGGGTTGCTGGCTGCAGGGTGTCCGTCAGACTACGATGATTTGCCGAACACTCAACCCGAACCCACAGTTGAGCCATAAGGAGACGACTTTTTGAAAACACACTGCGGATGCTGTGACAAAACGTACCCTAACGATGACGAGCTTGCTTTCCATTATTGGCTTATTGAGGCCATGAAATACGGGCATATAACAGGATGGGGGAATCAGTCCCCCACATTCCCACTTTCGGGCAAGTTCCGGGTTTTGGAATTCAGCAAAAAAACCGGAACGGCAAAAATGGCCACGAAGAGGGCGCATACATACACCCCGGATTTTTGGTTTTCCGGCGCATCGAAAAAACTTCTTGAATTGGTACCGGAGATTGCCGAGGATGCGATCCGCAGCTATTTCGACGTGAAACCGTCGTTTGAAAAAAATCACAGCCGAACAGAGGCTTTCCGGATAAACCAGAAATGGATGAGGTTCAGACACGGTATTTTTGTGCGTCCGGTTGTTCCGAAAGTTTTCTTTCATCGGACATGGGTACCCGAAAAACTGGCGTTTCGGCTGAACGGAACACGCCGAACACCGTTCGCGGGATGCCGGCTTGTGGGTGAGGTATGAAAAAACTTCTTGACCTGTTTTGCGGAGCCGGCGGGTGTTCGGAAGGATACACCAGGGCCGGATTTGAGGTTACTGGTGTTGACAACAAACCGCAGAAGAGATACCCCGGAAAATTCATCCAGGCCGACGCGATTCGATATTTTCGGACGCATTGGACAGAGTTTGACGCATTTCACGCAAGCCCGCCATGTCAAAAATGGTCTGTCGGATGCAAAAAGATCAGAGACGAAGGTAAGGAATATCCAGATTTTATCGAACCGGTACGCAGTATTTTCAAGCTCTCCGGAAAGCCGTATGTCATCGAAAATGTTCCGGGCGCGCCGCTGGAAAATTATATAACTCTTTGCGGCGTAATGTTTGGGCTAAAAGTTTTTCGGCATCGTCTTTTTGAGAGCAACATACTGATACCGCAACCGGTCCACGTCAAGCACGGAAAAAGGCGGATAGGGGAGGGGTATTTCTCTGTGGCCGGTGGTGCGGGCCGCTGGAAATCATGGGGAACGGTCAAGCGGGATGTGAACAAGGGATCAGTAGCGGAATGGCGGGATGCAATGGGTATTCCGTGGATGATTCGCCGGGAATTGGCGCAGGCCATCCCTCCGGCATATACCGAATATGTCGGCAAATATTTAATGGCGGGATTACCATGATTCGTGGGCCATGGAAAGAGTTTGATTATCGCCTTGCCAGAAAAAATGAAACCAGTTGTGAAGACTGTCTGTATTCATTTCGGCCACCATCCGCCAACAGAAGGCTAAGGTGCAGAGACAGCATTGGTTGTGAATACGCTGTTTCGGTTAGGAAAACCTGCAATGGGGCAAAAAAAGCGCCATGGCCGATCAATGGGCTGGAAGAACATTTGAAATCGGCTTTGCATTTTGCAATTGTCCACGGTAATGAATTTATTGTCTGGGCTAATTATATCTGCATCAATGATTATTTTAGGCATATGTGGTCGTGAAATTTCCCCAGTCACTACTCCGAGACTACGAAAAAAAGAACCTGCTGCACATCCCGAAAGGCATTGATCCCGACAATCTGCCGGATATCAACAGCCCGGAAACCGCCGCAAGATATATCAGCCTTTTCGAAAAATACTTCTGGATACCCGCCGACAGCGTGGGAGGTCTCAAAAAAGGCACCCCGTTTCGTCTGATCGGTTGGCAGTTTTTGACGGCGTGGCGGCTGTTTGGCACGCTCAGGCCGGATGGTACGCGCCAATATCGGGAATGTCTGATCTATATCCCCAAAAAAAACGGAAAAAGCCCATTTTTCGCGGCGTGTTCGGTCATTTTCTGCGCGTTTGATCATGACTCCGAGGCGCTTGTCGTCAACGTGAGCAACGACCGGGAACAGGCAGGAAACATGTACGAACCGATTGTCTTCAACGCCGAAAATCATCCGCTGCTCAAAAACCGGTTTAAAATTTTCAGATCGGCCAACAAAATCGAGTATTTCCACCCAAACGGGATTGGGCACGGAGTGATTTTAAGGGCAACCGGCGACGCGAAATTCAAGCAGGGAAAAGCCCCGAGCACCGTAATGCTTGATGAAATCGCCGAAATGCGCGGGATCAAAGGCCGGGAACTTTTCGACACACACACGAAATTCACCCAGGGCGCGCGGCGAAACCCGATCATCATGATGGCCACTACCGCCCTGACGTGGGAAGAGGGATCGGTCGTCAACGACCAGGTGAGGATAGGCAAAGAGGCCATCGCCGACCCTTCCAGGCATCCGGCCTTTTTGCCGATCATGTACATGCCAACCGATGAGCAGGCCGAAACGCTCCGAAAAAAAATATGGCCATCCGACGAAATCATCCTTGCGGTCAACCCGGCCATCGGGGAAATCCTGGACCTTGAACGCGAAAAAGAGGAACTGAAAAAGGCTTTTGACTCGCCGACGCTGTCCGACTGGAAAAACGCGCTATGCAAACGGTTCAACGTTTTTGTCAATTCAATGTCGGTTTGGATGCCACCGGAAATATGGAACGCCTGCGATTTTGGACCGATTGATATTGATTCTCTTGCCGGTCGGGACTGCTACTGCGGGATAGATATCGGCTTAACCGAGGACT
>CAZKYZ010000519.1:0-2830 GCA_964557055.1 uncultured Desulfobacterales bacterium | reverse complement strand
CCCCATGATCACGTCCATCTTCCCCATGGTCACCGGCAAAACCGTTTCCATAAAAAATTCGGCCGTTTTGACCTGCCCCGTATAAAAAGCCCTGTCTTTCTTTTTGGCGCCCGATATCTTGGGATCCGCTTCAAGGGCCCTCCATAGAAGCATCCACCCCATGATGGTGTCCCCCATGACATACAAAAACAGCAGCGAATGGGCGAAGGCTGTTTTGAATTTGGGTGACATGGCGTTTTGCCCCATGTGCATGGCGGCTTCGCCCAGACGGTTGACGGTTTTTTCCAGCCGGACGGCCATCGGCAAAAGATTCTCCCTTTTTTTGGCGGCGGCAATAACCCCTTGAACCCTGGACAGAAATTCCATAAACACGGCGCCTTTTTTCATTCCCAGTTTCCGTGCCAGCAGATCCATGGACTGGATACCGCTGGTCCCCTCGAATATGGAGGTGATTTTACAGTCCCGTGCATACTGCTCCGCCAGATAGTCCGACGTGTATCCGGCTCCGCCGAACACCTGGATTGCCTGAACACAGACATCATAACCGAAATCGCTCAAATAGCACTTTATCAGGGGCGTCAGGAGTTCAAACAGGTCTTTTTCAATCTGCCGTTCTTTTTCGGTATCGGCGTGTTCCGCCCGGGTTCCGCAGGTCATCGTATAGTAGAAAAAACTGCGCATGCCATCCACATAGGCCTTCATCCACAAAAGGTTGCGGCGCACATCCGGATGCCGGATGATCGGTACGGAAGGCGCGTTTTTATCGGCAAAATCGGCAAGATCACGGCCTTGAACACGCTGCCGGGCGTAGTCCAGCGCCAGCAGATAGGCCGCTGAAGCGTAGGCCAGGGCCTGCAGGCCGGTACCCATCCGGGCACCGTTCATCATCCGGAACATTATTTTCATGCCCTCCCGTTCCCGCCCCAGGAGGTAGCCGATACATTTTCCCTTGGCACCCAGGGTCATGCTGCAGGTGGCACTGGCATGAATTCCGTGTTTTTCTTCCACCCCGCTGCATACGATGTCGTTGCGGCCGCCCAGGCTGCCGTCCGGGTTGACGAAATACTTGGGCACGATGAAAATGGATATCCCCTTTGTTCCGGCCGGGTCTCCCTCGATTCTCGCAAGCACCGGGTGAATAATGTTTTCGGTAAGATCATGTTCACCATTGGTGATGAATATTTTGGCGCCGGTGAGTGTAAAGGTGCCGTCATCGTTGCGAACGGCGGTGGTGGTCAAAGCTCCCACGTCCGATCCGGCATCGGATTCCGTCAACAGCATGGTACCGCCCCACTCCCCTGATACCAACCGGCGCACGTACATTTTTTTCTGCTCCTCACTGCCGAATTCCTGGATCATCTCGGCAGTGCCGTTTCCCATGGAGGCATATCCCAGCAGTGCCCAGCTGGCGGCACTGAAATATTCCGCGGCGGCGGCCCCCAGAAAAGGCGGCGCTCCCTGCCCGCCCATCTCGGCGGGAATGGACAGATTGCCCCACTCCCCTTCGAGGAAAAGCCGATGGGGCCGATGAAAGCATTGCGGCACCGTTACCGATCCATTCTCAAAGGACACGCCTTCCCGGTCCCCCTCGGCCAGGGTGGGCAGCATCTCCTTGATAGCAATAGCCCTGGCCTCCTTGAGTACCATTTCACAGGTTTTCCGATTGAATTCAGCAAACGGTTCATACTTCAGAATCGCTTCGCATTTGAGCTGTTCCCACAGGACAAAATCGATATCACGTTTATCTGCCAGTTGCTGCGCCATCATCTACTCCTTTGGATTTTCCCGATATTGATAGTGATTGGTGTTAAAACGTGTAATGTATAATACGTTACACGCAGATCTTATTCAATATATGGAATATATTGTCAAGTATATAAATATATTTTTACTGTTGTTACTTGACATTTTTATTCTTTCCACACTATACCGTTGAGCAGAATGCGTGCAGCGGCCTTTTCCATACAGGGGGACGAATGAAAATCAGTGAACTGGTACAGAAAACCGGCGTTCCCAAGGAAACCATCCATTACTATATCCGGGAAGGGCTGCTGCGCCGGCCCAAAAAAGCGGGCGTCAACAGTGCCGAATACAGCGACAGGTATATCGACCAGATAAAAATAATCAAAGACCTGCGGGACAACTATTTCCTGCCCCTGCCGGTGATGAAAAAGATTTTTAAAAAGATCCGCAAACAATCCCCCGGCGACCAGGCCATTTCCTTTCTGCACAACAAATATTTCCGCCCTCTGGACAGGCTCCTTTCAACAGACACCACGGGAGAGGAGGCCTTCGTTCAGGAAACCGGCCTGTCCCGAAAATGGCTGGACAAAATGGAAGCCTGGGAAATTATAACGCCGTATGAAAAAAACGGGGAAAAAGTGTATTCGGCCGACAATGTGACCATCGCCAAACTACTTGTGGATATGGACCGGTACGGGGTGGGCCCGCGGGATGGCCACAACCCGGAGAGCCTCTACCCCTTGACCAACCTGTTTAAAAAAATGTTTTCCCGGGCGAGAGAAGAATTTTTAAAAACCCACCTTGGTAAACTAACGCCGGAGGAATTTTCCCAAAAATCGGTCGTTGCCACCGAGATTATGGGGATATATACATATCTTCTTTACCGTAAGCTGACCAACGATGCCAACCGCCTGGTGGAGACGGAAAGCCGGCAGGAATCAACATGACCTTCAGGATGATTGATAACCGCACGGGTCGCATCCGGATGCCCCGGCGCCGAAATTGGTTGGCGGATACGACTGTAAACTTTTTCTGATCATCTCCAAAAGAGTTGATCAGAATAAGGGTTCGAGTGAACAGCAGGGAG
>CAZKYZ010000518.1:0-2840 GCA_964557055.1 uncultured Desulfobacterales bacterium | reverse complement strand
CGTCAAGGTAGTCGGCCGCTGCGCCGGCATGACCTATTCCGATCTGGGCGCCACCCACCAGTCCCTGGACGATATCGCCATTATCCGCACGATCCCGGGTGTAACCGTTATCAATCCCGGTGACCCTGTCGATATCGTCAAGGCAACTGAAGCGATAGCCGTACACAAGGGACCGGTTTACATGAAGCTTGGGGGGCCCAAAATGCCGGTTCTCATGGACCCGGACTATCCCTTTCAAATCGGAAAAGGCGTTGTTATGCAGGAAGGTAACGATATCACCATTATCGGGACCGGAACCGTTTTGTCGAAAGCTGCCGATGCGACCGGAATTCTCAAGGCCAAAGGGATTCATGCGCGACTGATCAATCTCCATACCATCAAGCCGCTCGACCGCGAACTGATCCTGAAGGCGGCCCGCGAAACCGGCAAAATCGTGACGGTGGAGGAAGGCTATCTTGCCGGCGGTGTCGGCAGCTGTATCGCCGAACTGCTGGCCGTTGAGCACCCCGTTCCCATGAAGATGATCGGTGTCGACGATCAGTACGCAAACACAGGGCCATACGAAGAACTGCTTTCCCAGTATGGCCTCCAGGGCGAACAGATCGCTGAAACCGTTGAACGCTTTCTGGGATAATCACCCTCACAGGGTTGCATCCTGTTGACACTTATAATTTTTACGGCCGGACAGGGTAACCAGATAACCAGACAACAAGCGGAGGCTATGAGATGGAACCGGTAACCTTTCATTTTCAGACCAAAGACGGGACAAAAATTCACTGTCATCAATGGATTCCCTCTGAAGACAACCGCCAGATTCGAGGCGCCGTACAAATCGCCCATGGAATGGCGGAACATTCACTGCGGTACCAGCGTTTTGCGACGGCATTGAACGAGGCCGGGTTCGCCGTGTACGCAAACGACCACCGTGGGCATGGAAAGACAGCCGGTTCTATCGAAGAAATCGGTTACTTTGCCGATGAAAACGGCTGGAATCTGGTAGTGGATGACATGCGGCAGTTGACGGCTGTTATTCGCGAAAAATCCCCAGCGGTTCCGATATTTCTGTTCGGCCACAGCCTGGGTTCCCTGCTTGCCAGATCCTATATTACCCGTTACGCTGCGGACATAAACGGCGTTATTCTTTCCGCCACCGGCGGGGACCCCGGGTTGCTGGGGAAGGTGGGGATGGTAATCGCCAAAATGGAGCGGGCCCTGAGGGGCGGCCGTCACCGGAGCAAGCTGCTGATGGCCCTGTCGTTCGGTAAATTCAACCGGCCGTTTGAACCTGCCAGAACGGAGTATGACTGGTTGAGCCGGGATACGCAAGAGGTTGATACGTATGTACGCGACCCCTATTGCGGCGGCATATTTACGGCGGGCTTTTTTGTTGATATGCTATCCGGGATTATCGACATCAACCGATCGGAAAATATTGCGTCCATACCCAAAAACCTTCCTGTTTACCTGTTAAGCGGTGACCAGGATCCGGTTGGAAACAACAAACTTGGTGTCATTGAAGTAGCAGAATCCCTGAAAAAGGCCTCCCTTGATGATGTGTCCTGTCGATTCTACACCGGGGCCCGTCACGAAATACTGAACGAAACAAACCGCGCAGAAGTTTTTGCAGAAATTGTCACCTGGATTGAAAACCACCTTCCCAAAGTGGATTCCAAATGATCGTAAAAACTTGTCAGCCGAGGCTTTGAATGGTTGCAGCCGGAGACGGTGTTGCTACCGAAATGGCAGTACGGCAGGGGTAGTATTCTACGTTTTCCGTCCGGATCAGCACTAAATCCATCAGAAACTGTTGACAATCGAATAAGTATTCTTTATGGTATTAATATAATTGGTATTAATTCAGGAGGCGTCCATGAATAAAATCGATTTGATTACTACCCTCAAAGAAGAATCCGGTCTGACCAAAGCGGAAGCCGCTGAAGTGGTCAGTATTTTTTTCGGAGAGATGGCAGATGCGCTTGCCAAAGGAGACAGGGTTGAGATCAGAGGCTTATGTTCGTTTTATGTGAAGCAGTACAAAGCCTACACGGGAAGGAATCCGAAGTCGGGAGTTGCCGTAAAGATCGCTCCCAAAA
The DNA here is from genome assembly GCA_964557055.1 of uncultured Desulfobacterales bacterium. Lineage (GTDB taxonomy): Bacteria > Desulfobacterota > Desulfobacteria > Desulfobacterales > CAZKYZ01 > CAZKYZ01. Next base: position 747 of record CAZKYZ010000518.1, on the reverse strand, counting down.
ATCTGCCGTTTTTTAAATGCGGAAAAGAGTTGAAAGAACGGGTCGACAGCTGATATCGAAAAAGCATACGATAACTGCTGCCATAGCGACAAAATCGCATTACACCTGCGTTCCTTGAGATTCACCGCCCGTTGGAAAAGCTTCTAACGGCTCAATTGAATTTGAAAACAATCCCGAATTGATCTTTCACGTAAACTTTTGAATAGACAAGGAGGCGAAGCATGTCGAAGAAATTAAAAAAAGATCTGCAGACAGTGAAACGGGACATTAAAACACTTACCAAGAGTGTCGTAAGGCTTCTTAAAGAGACGGATAAAATGGTGAAAGCCAAAATAGCAAAGAAAAAAACTGTGGTAAATAAAGCCGCTAAAAAAGCAAGGGGTAAAGCGCAGAAGGCATCTGCCATCGATACGGTATTCAGCTATATCAAGCTCTCCAAGAAAGGTGTCAACACGGCAACCTTGATGAAGAAATCCGGTTTTGATCAGAAAAAAATCTACAATATTATTTTTAAACTGAAAAGCCAGAAAAAAATTAAAAGTGATAAAAAAGGCGTATACGTGAAAGCCTGAAAAACAGGATCCGTTAGAAGCCGGTTCTGTAGCGACCCTCCTGGTTCCCGTCTGGATTTGGGCCAGGAGGATCAGCCGCTTCCATCAACCCTTTACCCGATTGTGTTTTTTACAATCCCAATCAGCTTTTCAGGATCAAATGGTTTGCGCACAAACGTCACGGCATCTTTTACGG
>CAZKYZ010000517.1:0-2842 GCA_964557055.1 uncultured Desulfobacterales bacterium | reverse complement strand
AGGGTGGCTGTCGCTGGCATTGGTGCCGGCGGCAACCGTATAAAACATCTCCGAAAAAAACGCCTCCCGCCTGTCGACATACAATCACCTGCCTGCAGCCGTCAAATTCAAAAGCCACAAATCTCGGTCTTTTGGTCCAATCATTGCAATTCGCAGCCGCGGGGTAGCGAATCCGACCGCTGCCAGCAGGATGACAAGCAGAAAACCGTATAATTATTACACGTTCCTGATTCAGACCGTCATAATGTGTTTACAATTTACACAGCGGTGCTTAATTTGAATGATATGGCATGATAAAAAATCAGGCACGTTCTGGAAAGGATTCATCATGGCGCAAAAATCCAAAGACGGGCTGCGCAACCGCATGCAAACGTCACCCTGGATTATTCTGGGATCGACCGTCATTCTTCTGGTTGTCGTTATGGTGCTGGCATTTCAGAACACCAACCGGGAAAAACGTTTCATGTCGGAGATTTTAAGTGCCAAAGGTGCGGCTCTCATCCGTGCCGTGGAAGCCGGTGCGCGAACGGGAATGACGGGAATGATGTGGGGCGGCAAACAAATACAGCAATTGCTGGAAGAAACCGCACGGCTGCCGGACGTCCTCTACATGGCCGTCATCAACCAGAATGGTCAGGCAGTTGCCCACAGTGACCCCTCGAAGATTAATGCGCCCTTTGACAACGGCCGGAAAATCACGCATCTCGGACCGCATGAACATGAAAACTGGGAACTGGTAACGGCAAGCAGCCAACAGCGGGTGTTTGAGGTTCATCGACATTTTCGTCCGCTGGCATTCAGCCAGATGGATACCGGCGGCCAAATGCAGTCGATGATGCAAAAGCATATACGTATATCCGATTCACCCAACGACTGGTTTGCACCTGAAAACCGAAAACAGCTGTTGATCATCGTCGGATTGGACGTGACCCCTTTTGAAGAAGCGATTCGAAGCGACATACGCACCACGGTCGTACTGTCTGTCGTCATGCTTCTGTTGGGGTTTGCCGGATTTGTATCTTTGTTCTGGATGCACACGTATCGGGTTACCCGGAGGTCTTTACGAGACACAAGTGCTTTTGCCGACGAAGTGGTCAGTCACCTGCCCGTTGGTTTGATAGCAACCGACCGGTCCGGACGGATAACCTTTTTCAACGCAGCCGCTGAAAAAATAACCAATTTAAAAAAATCTTTGGTCCAGCATAAAAAACCGGACAGCTTTTTACCCCAAGGTTTGTTTGATGTCCAAGAAAGCCTTGATAAAGAAGCAAAAATTATGGAACGGGAAGTGGAATGCACGTTTGCCGGAAATAAGACGGTGCCCGTCGGGATAACCGCCACCCATATCAATAATGACCAGGAAGAGTTTGTCGGGCAGGTTCTGATATTAAGAGATTTGAGCGAAATCCGTCGACTGCAGGATGAAATCCGCCGTCAGGAGAAATTGGCCGCAGTGGGTGGATTGGCCGCAGGTGTTGCCCACGAAGTCAGAAATCCGCTAAGCTCCATCAAAACGCTGGCGACCTTTCTGGCCGGGCAGTTTTCCGACGGCAGCCAAGGATATGAAGCAACAACTGTTATGGTACAGGAAGTGGATCGACTGAACCGTACCATCACTGAACTGTTGGAGTTTGCGCGTCCATCGGATTTGAGGGTAAACACATGTGATATCAAATTGTTGATCAATCATACCATACGCCTGGTTCATCAAGATGCCCTTAATAAAAATATCGATATCAAACAGCATACGGACGACGGTATCTGCCCTGTTTGGGCAGATCCGGATCGGCTGGCCCAGTGCCTGCTCAACCTATTCATCAATGCCATTCAAGCCATGGAGGGCGGCGGCACTTTGACGGTTCGAAGTGCGGCCGGCAGGGAGGGCTATGTTACCGTCACCGTGAGTGATACCGGACCGGGCATTGCCCCCGAACATCTCACAAAAATATTCGATCCTTATTTTACGACCAAAAAAAAGGGAACCGGCCTTGGGCTGCCGATCGTGTATAAAATCATCGAGGCTCACCATGGAAAACTCGATGTAAAGAGTACGCTGAACCAAGGGACTTCGTTTACCATGACCATCCCGTGCAACCAGCCGGGACCCGGCGGGAGGCAATCATGATATCGCCCGAAACAACCAGAATTTTAATTGTTGATGATGACCCCGGACACCTTGCTTCGGTAAAAATAATGATCCGCAGCTGGGGTTATTCCGTTGAAACCGCCGAAGATGGAGATGTGGCCGTGAAGGTGGTGAAATCCGAACCCATCGATCTCATCCTGATGGATGTACGCATGACAAATTTGAGCGGTATTGAAGCCCTGAAGCAAATCAAAGCATACAACCCCTCGATTCCGGTTATTATTATGACGGCCTATTCCTCCGTGGGGTCTGCGATCGAAGCACTGAAGTCAGGCGCATACGACTATCTGATTAAGCCTTTGGATTTAGAAGTCCTGAAGCTGACGATCGAACGGGCAAGGGAACATGCCGGGCTCAAAGAAGAAAACAGAGCATTAAAAGAACATTTGCGAACAGATTATGACATTGCCAACATCATCGGCAGGAGCCGACCGATGAAAAAACTGCTGGATATGGTAGCGATGGTCGCGCCATCCGAGGCCACTGTATTGATCACCGGCGAAAGCGGCACCGGCAAAGAGTTGATTGCCCGTTCGCTGCACTACAACAGCCCGCGCAAAGAAAAGCCGCTGGTCGTGGTCAATTGTGCCGCCATTGCGGAAACACTGCTGGAATCAGAACTTTTCGGGCATGAAAAGGGTTCCTTTACGGGCGCGGACAAACGCCGTGAAGGCCGTTTCATGCAGGCCCATCACA
>CAZKYZ010000516.1:0-2842 GCA_964557055.1 uncultured Desulfobacterales bacterium | reverse complement strand
CCTTCAATTTTGCCGGAGGCGGACCTAAAGGCCTTCGGCCTTCAGCCTATTCACCTTTCTATTAGCCTGCCGGCTCAGATATCCTCACCGCACACACCTTGTATTCGGGGATACCGGAAACCGGATCCAGGGCGGCATTTGTCAGCTTGTTGGCCGCCGCTTCGGCGTAGTGGAAAGGGATAAATACGGTTCCATCCACAGCCATTTCGGATACCTTGACGGCGGCTTTGATTTTTCCCCTGCGGGAAGCAATCTCAACCTGATCCCCGTCTTGAATGTCGTACCGTGAAGCATCCAACGCGGTGATTTCCACGAATGAAGCCGGAGCCTGCTCATTCAGTCCCTCGGTTTTGCGGGTCATGGTTCCGGTGTGGTACTGATAGAGAAGCCTTCCGGTGGTTAAATAGAGCGGGTAATGGTCATCGATCTGCTCCGCGGGCGGTATCCATTCGATGGCGTGAAACATGCCCTTTCCGCGGGTAAATCGTTCCGTATGCAGGATCGGAGTGCCGGGATGATCCGGAGTCGGACACGGCCAGTGCAGCCCCTCTTCCTCGATGCGATCGTACGAGATGCCGGCATAGGATGGTGTTACGGTCGAAATTTCTTCCATAATGGCCCGGCTGTTTTCATAGGACATTGCGGTTCCCATGCGGGTGGCGATAGCGCAGGTTATTTCCCAATCGTATTTCACATCACCCGGCGGTTCGACCGCCTTGCGGACACGCTGAACCCGCCTTTCCGTATTGCTGAAGGTACCGTCTTTCTCCGCGAAACAGCGAGACGGCAGAACAACATCCGCGAGTTGTGCCGTTTCCGTCATGAAAATATCCTGTACAACCAGAAAATCCAGATTTTTAATGCAGCGTTCGGCGTGATCCAGATCCGGATCGGAGACCAGCGGATTTTCACCGATGATGTACAACGCTTTTATCTTGCCTTCAAGGGCAGCCGGAATCATGTCGGTTACTTTCATTCCGATGGTTGTCGGAAGGTCCGTGACCCCCCAGGCCTCTTCCATTTTTTTCTTGGCATCAAGACTGGTGACGGGCTGGTAGGCGGTGTGCACATTGGGAAGCCCGCCCATATCACAGGCACCCTGAACGTTGTTTTGCCCCCGCAGCGGGTTGACGCCGGTCCCCGGCCTGCCGAGATGGCCGCAGACCATAGCAAGGTTGGCCAGTGATTTGACGTTGTCGGTACCGCTGGTATGCTGGGTGATGCCCATGCAATAAAGGATACTGGCCGCTTTGGCCGTAGCGAAGACCCTGGCCGCCTCAGCAAGGTCTTCAGCGGGGATTCCGGTGATGGATTGCACATGCTCCGGTGTGTATTTTTCAACGACCTTCTTGAGCGCTTCGAAATTTTCCGTGCGGGATTCCACAAATTCCTTGTTGTAAAGACCCTCCCGGATGATAACGTGGATCATGCCGTTGATCCAGGCGACATCCGTTCCCAGGTTCTGGCGGAGCCACTTCCAGGCAAATTCCGTAAGCTTGATTTTGCGGGGGTCGACAACAATGCACTTGGCCTTTTGGTTGACCACCGCCCGTTTGACAAAAGTGGAAAGCACCGGGTGATTTTCGGTGGTGTTGGATCCTGTCACCAGAAAAACATCGGCCATTTCAATGTCAGCGATGGTGTTGGTCATTGCCCCGCTACCGAATGCCGCAGCCAGACCGGCTACTGTGGAGCTGTGTCAGAGGCGGGCGCAGTGGTCGATATTGTTGGTTTTCAGGACCGCCCTGGTGAACTTGTGGGCGATATAGTTTTCTTCGTTGGTGATCCTGGCCGAGGTGAGCACTCCGATGCTGTCTCCGCCGTGTTCGGATTTGATTGTACCCAGTTTGTCCGCCACCAGGCCGATGGCCTCTTCCCAGGAAGCATCCCGAAACTGACCGTTTTCCTTTATTTGGGGGGTGGTCAGCCTTTCCGGCGAATGCACGAAGTGATATCCGAAACGCCCTTTCACGCAAAGGCTTCCGCCGTTGGGCGCCAGGCCTTCGACGCCGTTTATTTTGACGATGCGGTTGTCGCGGACATGCAATTCCATCTGACAGCCGACCCCGCAGTAGCTGCAGGTTGTGCGGACGGTTTCTGTTTCCCAGGGCCGGACCTGGTGGCGCACTTCCTTTTCGACCAGGGCCCCCACCGGGCATGCTTGTACGCACTCACCGCAAAAAACGCAGTCGGAGTGTTTCAGCGGCTGGTCTCCGGGGGTGATAACTTTTTCCAGCCCGCCTTCCAGATCTGCCATTTCGATGGCGTTGTTCACCTGAATCTCCCGACAGGCCTTGACGCAGCGACCGCATTGGATACATCTGGAAAAATCCCGAACGATAAACGGATTGATATCTTCCATCGGCCAGTCGGCCTTTTGGTCGGAAAAGCCCGCAGGAGATACCTGGTAACGGTAAGCAAGGTCCTGCAGGCGGCAGTCCCCCCAGACCGGGCATAGGGCATCACTTTTGTCTTCCACCTGCACTTTCAGTTGAAAGGAAGCCCAGTTTTTCTGGTCGAAGCCGCGCACGGCACAGTTGTGATTGCCGCTTGCAAGGAGTTTTGCAATGATGCGACGACGTTCTTGGACAACGCGGAGCGATTCCGTTGCAATGACCATACCGCTCTGGGCCGGGGTTTCGCAGGCGGCGGCCAGTTCCCCAACGCCATCGATTTCAACGATACAGACCCGGCATTTGCCGCTGGGAAGTGTCCCTTTGAGAAAACAGAGGGTGGGGATGTCGATGCTGTTTCTGCAGGCAACCTGGAGAATTGTTTCGCCATCGTCAAATGTGAAGGCGTTACCGTTTACAGAGACCGTTTTCTTCTTTTCCATGGGATG
>CAZKYZ010000515.1:0-2847 GCA_964557055.1 uncultured Desulfobacterales bacterium | reverse complement strand
ATGCACCCGCGTATCGTGCGGGTTACCAAAGATCCCGAACTCAACATGTTCGTCAATGCGGACACCCATGCCAAACCTTGCTGTCCGCAGATTTTGCAGCTCCGCTCGGAAAATTCCATCTATTTCGCCAATGCCGAATATACCGTTGAGCATATCATCGCTATTCTGGATGAAAACCTGCAGCAGCAGCCGCTGAAATTTTTGCTTTTGGATCTGCAGGCGGTCGGGTTTATTGATATGACCGGCATTGATGAACTGCGGGTGCTCCTGGAGGAGGCTGACCGACGCCTGGTGCGTGTCGCTTTTATGGGTGTCCATCGGCCGGTGATGAATGTTTTTTCTTCTTCCGGATTTCGTGCGGCAATCGACAAGGGCCTTCTTATCAAGCGTCCCGTCGATGCCGTTGCGGTTCTGTTTCGGCAGCTGGATCACGACTACTGCCGCGAAAAATGTCCCCTGGAGCTTTTCTACGAGTGCAAGGAAGTGAAGTAGTGCCCCCGTTTTCAATCATGCCCATCAAGGGTTGTCAAAACGGATTGCAACAACAGGATTACAATAAGAATAACACAGATTGCGACATTGGATAAGGAAAAAAACATCCGAATACCGCAGAAACCGATATCCGAATTGCCCGGGGCACGGGGAAGCTCATAGACCGATTTTTCGGAGCGCCTGTATTTTTTTATCCACGGGCAGCCGTTTTACCCGATACTCCAGACGAAGCGCGTCCCCCCGGCTCATTTCACAGCTGGTGCCGACCAGATGGACCGGTCTGCGGGACCGCGTATATTTTGCCCCCACACCGGCGTTGTGCGCTGCCAGCCGGTTTTCCATATGATTTGTTACGCCGCAGTAAAGAGTGCCGTCAGCACATAGAACCAGGTAAACCATCCAAGTCGTGTCTTCTACAACGGTCATTTGCGGGCACCCATGGCGTGGTTATACGGCATCGGGATTGAGGTAGGCGGACAGTTCCGATCTCAATTCCTCAGCCACCGGGATGGACCTTTTTTGCGGATAGTCGAAACAGACCTGCACTGATTCGGCCGAAGCGAATACGATGGACGGGTCGCTGTGATCGACCAGTCGGTATTGAAATATGAAACTTTTTGCACCGATGGTGGAAATCCACATCCGAAGGGTGATTTTGTCATCCAGGGTGACAGGAATGATATAGTCGCAGCGGATGTGGGCCAGGATGAAGCTGAATTTTCCGAAGGTGTTTTTGTGGGCGTCGCAATAGAAAAATTTTACCCGCCCGTATTCGAAATAGGTGAAGTACACCGAATTGTTCACATGCCCCATGGCATCGATATCACGGAAACGAATGTCGATGTCTCGGACGAATATCCGGTGTTTGTTTTGTATTGTCATTTGATTTTCCTGTTGGTTTCATTTGGTTCAGCAACCGTGACAGCCATTGCCTCAGTATGCTCCTGATACGGGTTGCAGCAGATGGCGGAACGGAGGCTATTCCAGCAGAACACGCACAGCCCGATCAAGGCTGTCGTGTTGTTGAACCGCCCGGGACGCCTTGCAGGCCTGTTCGCGAATACGGCGGTCCCCAAGGCACGTTTGGATGGCCGCTGCCAGTCGGGGCCGGGTGAGTCTGGCGCGCCATACAGGCTTGGGACCAAGCCGGGCGCGCCGGATGCGGTCTCCCCAGTAGTACTGGTCGAGGATGTGCGGCACGATTACCTGAGGAACCCCGCTGATAACGCCGGAAGCCGTTGTTCCGGCACCGCCGTGATGAATAACCGCCGCCATGCGGGGAAAAAGCTTCATGTGGGGATAATGCCGGATAAAGAAGACATCTTCCGCCCGGTCATAACGGGTGCGTCCTTCCCAGAATTTGGAGATGACCACACGCTGTCCTGCTGAGCGGGCAGCCTCCACAATCAGAGGCACATTGCGGGCCTGGTCTTTCACGGGCATGCTCCCGAAACCGGCATAGACCGGGGGCGGCCCTTTTTCCAGAAATATTTCCAAGGCCTCCAGCAGACAATCCGGCTGCGTGAGATGGAGGTAGCCTGTCTGGGTGAACTGCGGCGCCACATCCGGAGGTATTCCACAGACGACCTCATCGGACGCCACGATGCCGCGGCTGCCAAGAATGTGCAGCCAGATGTTCGCCGACGGCGCTAACCTTAGCTCCCGGCGGCGTTGATTGACCAGCCGAGTCAAATTGAACCGGTCCAGCATTTTGACAGCCTGCCAGGTCATCCGGTTGTACCACTTCGGAAAGTGCTGATGTTTAAAAACCATGAAGGGGTGATGGCTAGAGGGCAGCATCTGGGGAGTGAAGCAAACATACCGGTACGGGATACCCATCGATTCGGCTACCGTGGACAGTCCGAAAACCAGAGAAGCCCCGATTACAAGGTCCGCTCCGGCAATGATGTTTGGAAAAGCCTGGAACTGGCAGGCGACTTCCCGGCGCAAGAGCCGGATAAACCGGATGGCGGAACCCACTGAATGGGCATTTTTCATGCGGTCTATATAATCTGTAACATCACTGCCCAGCGGTCGGTAGGGACAGCCCATTTCCCGGGCCCAGCTTTCTTTTTCCGGCGGGCCGACGAGAAGTACGTTGTGCCCGGAGGCTTTCAGCCTAAGGGTCAGGGCAATCATCGGCTGAACATCGCCACGCGATCCATAAGTCGTCAGAACGATTTTCATGAACAGGCCTTTCCATTCAAGGCGTTATCACTATACCTGCCAAAAAACATGTATCGTGAGTGTTGTGGTTTGACCTTTTCCCATGATCTTTGTCCTGGGGAGTTTCGCGGGGGTATGGCCTGAATGCCCTGCCCGGGATTACAAATATGTTCTGCCGCCTGTGAAGTG
>CAZKYZ010000514.1:0-2851 GCA_964557055.1 uncultured Desulfobacterales bacterium | reverse complement strand
GTCAATTCAGCTTTTAGCGGGCAGGACAGGCCAGGAATACAACCAGAGAAAAAAGGCGCTTTCTGGGAAGATCGCTACCATGCTACGGCCATCGAGGCCGGGGAGCATCTTCTGCGTTGTCTCGTATACGTAGATCTGAACATGGTCCGATCTGGTGTTGTGAGCCATCCTGAGCAGTGGCCTCACGGAGGATACAACGAGATTCAGCGTCCCCGGCGAAAGAACATACTGATTGATTACGAAAAACTTGGTCATCTTTCCGGTTTCAACAATTTCGAAGACTTCCAGTCAGCGCATCGACGGTGGGTTCAATCGGCGCTATCTGATGATAAGGCGAAAAGGGAGGCATGTTGGACACAGAGCATTGCAACTGGGAGCCGGTCGTTTGTCGAGACTGTCAAAATGCAAATGGGCAGCTTTGCGACTGGCCGTCGTGTTCAGAAGAAAGTAGAAGGCTTCGAACTTCAGGGGTCCCAGTCACCCTATAACGTTCTTTTCGATACCAAAAAGAACGTTATAGAAGGCGAAAACCTATGGTTTTGGAATGAATAAAATGAAATACAGGAATGTTAACTTGGTCCGACCCCAATACGGCTGATAGGAGCTTTTCCCGTGGACGTTCAGTCACAGGCCAATCTTTTATGGCCAGGCGATCAGATTTGCGCGCACCACTGGATTTGGTTTGCCCTTTAACCATTGCCGCTCTCCGAAAGATCCAACGCTCCGTCCGTCTTCATTCTTTCACAGAAAGCATCCAACTGCGCCCGTGCTAGCTTGGACGGCTTGGCCTGGCTGTTCTCCCAGCGATTGACCGTGGCATAGCTTACGCCAAGCTCCCGGGCCAGATCCTCCTGGCTGATGGCAAGCTGCCGCCGTATCTCCTTGATCAACGCCGGGTAATCTGAAAAGGTAGGTTTCATCTGGGCTTCCTATAGGTTTATATCCAACGGTAATAATAAACTTGATTACAGATGTTATATCACCTGAAATATTAATCGCAACCATTTTTTAACGTTCGAATTGAAAATTCGGGCACCCGGATGCAACCAGGCCCTTATAGAAGGATGCTCGAAAAATGGAGAACGAGAGAATTCGGTGTTCGTTTCGGGGTCCAAAAGTCATTTTCGAACCACGAACCTGAGGATGCAAATGAAAAAGCGGGCATTTCGGAGAAGGAAGAAGTGGGGTGGGAATGTCGATAAAGCTACAACTCTTTGAAATTTCGGCGCTTAGAAAAATGAAGCCCCGCATCGTTGATGCGGGGCTATATCCGTTAAGCAACCGATTCGAAAAGGGTTGCACTCGTTGCTGGCTCCACGTTTGGACAACTGCAAGAACCTCTCGGATTCATTTCAATACAAATATAAGTCTTTGAAAACAAAGCCATTTACGAAGGTCAAAAAGAAAAACGCTCCAGGTCCTCATCCCTTTCATATTGCCAAGAAGTTCCAAAATCAATTGGAAACCGGATCGGTTAACAAGGCCGAGCTGGCCCGCCGGCATCGCATGAGCCGAGCCCGTGTTACACAGATTATGAACCTCCTCAAACTATCACCTGAAATGAGGGAAGAAATTTTACATTTGCCCGACAGGGAGCAGCGCTTTTTCACGGAAAGAAAACTTCGGAAAATAGCCGGACATTCATCCCCCAAAAAGCAAATACTGGCCTTTGAGCATCTAAAATCAGACATCGAGTAGAAATGGAGCAATGTACCCTGAAATGCAAAGTGCCATCTATATGTTAGCTTTCACGCATTTTGTGTGACACCAGGTAACAACGGTAAATTTGATAAAATGAGAAACGCTTTGTGGATTTTTAATTGACATGGCTAATCATGATGATAAAATCACCTACATTAATTAATTAGTGTAGGTATCTCTATCATGAAATCTCAAAACACACATGCTTCCGATTCCCGATTCGCTAGGGCTGTAAAAATTTTTGAACAGCATGGCGGTATCCTCCGAACATCGCAAGCGCTTCAAGCTGGCATTCATCCAGGAACGCTTTACGCCATGAGAGACTCAGGGCAACTCGAAGTGATCAGTCGCGGAGTGTTTCGTCTTTCAGATATCCCGCCGCTGGGAAATCCGGACCTGGTAACTATTGCAACCCGGGTCTCACATGGTGTTATCTGCATGATTTCTGCACTATCTTTTTACGAACTGACCACCCAGATACCCCACGAAGTTCACGTGGCGCTGCAGCGAGGTGCGGAAGAACCCCGCCTGGATTATCCGCCTATCAGGACCTATCGCTTCACAGGCGAAGCCTTCACGGCAGGTGTGGATATTCATGATCTCGACGGTGTCAGTGTGCGTATTTATAGCCCGGAAAAAACCCTCGCCGACTGTTTCAAGTTCCGGAATAAGGTCGGTCTCGATACCGTAATAGAAGCGATCCGTTTTTACCGTGAACGAAGAAAAATCAAAGTGGAAGATCTCATGCGTTATGCCACTGTCTGCCGCGTGAATAAAATTATGCGCCCCTACCTTGAGGCAATCTTGTAATGGCAGGAAAAACCAAAAATATCGCCACTTCAGTGCATCAGCGTCTTCTTAACAAGGCCAGAGAATCTTCACGCCCATTTAATGAAATTCTCCAACATTTTGCTATCGAAAGATTCATATACCGGCTTTCGAAAAGTCCACACGCTGACAGGTTTGTATTAAAAGGAGCCTTGATGTTTTCGGCATGGACTGGATCAATGTCCCGCCCCACCATGGATATTGATCTTCTCGGAAAGATCGAGAACAGCCTCGAATCGATTGTGGCTGTGGTCAAAGATGTTTGTGAAATGGAAGTCGAGAATGATGGGATCGTTTTCCATAAAGATACGGTGTCCGCGGC
>CAZKYZ010000513.1:0-2852 GCA_964557055.1 uncultured Desulfobacterales bacterium | reverse complement strand
CGAATACCTCTTAAATGAGCCTCCGGGTCCCTTGAAACTGACGAGTATCTCCGAATACAGGGTTAACGGGATTGGCTGGTTGCCCAGCTGTATCGATTCTCCCAGTTTTACGCGGATATTGTTCAGCGGTATATTGCGATACAACGATGCCAGAAGAAGGTTGTATGATGGCAGATAAATTCCCTTGTATTCATACAAAGGTCGTTCTTTTCTTACCGTACCATCGATATCAAAGGTAAGGTTGATGTGCCCGGAGCCAAGGGCCGGATCAAGAAATTCAGGTATGGGAGGAATGACTTCTCCAGCACTGGGGTATTCGCGATCTTCCGGATTACTGACATTTTTAATCGCCTGATTGATCAGGCTGTTTTCGGGGGACGAGCCCTGCACGCGTATGGAAGATTCCTTAAAAAAAAGGGGCAGGGCAACTTTTCCCGAGGCTTGGATGGCGGCGGCAAGCTTTTGATCGTTGTTCAGGCGGACGGCGGCGGCATCAACTTCTTCAAGCAGTTTTGTGAACTGCTTGTCTCTGGGATTGGTTTTAATGATTTCTTCGAAACGCTGGCGAAGCATTTCAATTTCTTTGAGTCCTGAATTTTCTTCCGGTTCGCTCAGAATGATATTTAAGCCGATCACCTTGGGATCACCGGAGGATATTTTTTCAATACCCTTTGCCAGGAGTGATCGAGGCCATGGCCAACGCCCGAGTTTTTCGATGGCGTCGTCGTCAATGTCGACCAGAACGATTTCACTTTCCATTTCGGGCGTGCTCATCAGTTCCATCTTCAGATTATAAAATTTCAACTCGAGCGTATCGAGGAAATTCATGCCGAACCAGCCGATAGCAAGAAAAAGAAAAGTGATGAGGATACCCAGAAATAATGCCGGATGCTTTTTCAGGATGTTCATATGGTTTACCTGTGTTAGTTACCTGATCATTGGAAATTCAGAAAGCAATCGCAAGTTGAATGACGGACAGGGTACAACCGATGACACTGAAAAAAGCGATAAGGTCAAGGGATATTTGTACATTACAATGCCATAGTAAATTTGTCAATCTTGCCGTTACAGTTTTCACCTTAAAATAATTGAAAATTTTGGTTCATTTCCGGGAGTCTTCGAATTCAAATTGTTGCAGTTCGTTTTCATCCAGTTCGTAGGCTTCCATCAAAAATTCCATATCCAACTGAAAAACCAGCCAACCATAATTTGTGTCTTCGGCTTTCATCATAAATGCGATTTCAATGCCTCTCTCGGTCCTGCCGTCTTCCGGATTGGACCGATACAGGATAAGAATATGGTGGGTCGCATCTCCTTTTTGCGGAAAATCGACACCCGCATAAGTGACGCCTGCCATTTCCATTGATTTCTGTCCGTATCGTGCAGAATAGGCTGTAAAAACATGCAACGCCGAGTCAAGGACGACGATCCCGGAATAAGGGGTGTCGCTCTCTTTCTGGGCCTTCATAAAATCCTTCAGAATAATATCGATGGTTATCTTTTGTCCCGCTTTAAAAGGTGATGCAATTAATGCGTTGAGAAGGAGATGATCCCTAAATATCCGATCTTTCAAGGCCACCTTTTTTACGGATACGACCTGGGTACTTCTAAAAAATTTCGGATATCCGTAGAACAGCATGAGAACGATCAGGCCGGCAATGAGCAACGGAAACAAAAGCCAGTTTCGGACGGCTTTGTATTTTTTTTCCAGTTTTTTTACAGCGGTAACGTCGCGCGCCAGGGTTAGCACACCGATAAGTTCGTTGCTGCCATCGTAAAGAAGCGTCATGCTCGTTGATGCATACCGGATTCCTTTTTCCGGATGATTTACTTCGAGCACTTTTTCCCGTATAGAAACACTACTTCCGGTTTCGGTAAGGTAGGATCTGTAGACGTCGGGGTGGCGGTAAATACCTTCAACCGGTCGATCTTTCATTTGCTTCCATTCCCTGCCGTAAAGTGTTTCGGCGGAAGCATTCCAGCAGAGAATATGGCCGAATTTGTCTGTAAGTATCAAGGCATCCGGAATCTGATCGCCAAATTCCTGAAGGCCGTAGAGAATACGGTTGGACTCATCGAGCCTTTCCGCCAGGACTTTGCTGATTTCTCTGGCAGCCTCCGGGAAATCTTGTAAAAAAGTTGTGATTTCTTCCTTGGGAATACAGATGGTGACGACATCCGTGGCTGCCTTGGTGGTTGCCGAGCGCTTGGCTCCCAGTAGAAAAGACATCTCCCCAAAAAGACTTCCCGTCTGCTTTAGAAAAGCAATTTTCCGGTTTCCCTGGATGATATCCAGCTCTCCGGATATCAGGATGAACAGATCCTGGGACGCGTCGCCCTCCAAAAACAGCGATTCACCCTCTTTGAAACATTTGGTGTATTTCCCCAGCTCTTCCTGTCTGATGTTGTCGACGAACATAATTGGCATCCAGTCTATTTTTTGGTAAAGGTTACGGTGGCGTCCCAGCTGTCTTCCGGGGGAATCTCCCGAAACTGTTTGATTCTATCCAGGTAAAGAAGGGACGGCTTATCACCGTGTCGTAATTTGATGGCAGAAAAAAAGGAAGCCTCTGCAGGATCCCATTCTTTTTTGCGGTAGTGGGACAGCCCGTTTTGATAGCATTCAATCGCCTCCAGGCAGGTATTCTCCATCTGATCCGTCATCCCCATAAGCTCCAGTATCGTTACCGGTTTTCCCTTGCCTTTGACACGAACACGGTCAAGCTCCCGCAGGCAAAAACGCGGAGGCAGGCTCCCGGAACAGAATTCGCTGACAATGATTTGGGTTCCATAAATTTTATTCAGCCCCTCTAAACGGGATGCGAGGTTAACCGTATCGCCGATGATGGTAT
>CAZKYZ010000512.1:0-2859 GCA_964557055.1 uncultured Desulfobacterales bacterium | reverse complement strand
CTAAAGAGACCAGGTTGCCCCTTAAATGGATAAAGGTCGAGCGGTGGTGTTTTTTTAAATCCGGTTCCAGGCATTTTCGCAAGCGGTGCAGGGTGACCTTGAAATTCTGGATGGCCGAAGCAGGGTTGCTTTCCGGCCAGAGGTCTTCAATGATGATATCCTTGGAAATTTCCTGTGAGCCGTGGACCACAATGGATTTGAGAAGTAATTTCGTTCGGTTCCCGCCCCACTGCCTGTCTTCAAAAGGTACCCGGCCATTGTGCAACACCTGGAATCTACCCAGGGTAAGAATCTCTAAATAGGGCTGTTTCTTTTGTATTGGCGAAGTCTCAACGGGTTTTCCCGATCCCGAGGGAACGAAAGAGGCTTCTGTGCCCAACGGTGCGGGGACCGGTTGCGGCAGCTTCGAAAGCCCGACTCTCGACAAGTGCTCCGGCCAGGCCAGAGCGCTGCTGCCAAGGTATTGTCCGGCCAGGCGGCAGCACTTGGTTAAATCGTCCGGGCAGAGAATAACATAGTGATCGTATTGATGTTCGGCTGACAGGGCAAATCCCCGCTGCAGATGGTCGGCGGCTTCTTTCCGATTGTTACGCAAGTGGGCCAGAAGTCCAAGCGCCAGATGGGTTTCGCTCAGTGACAGAAAATTGGCGGTTTCCGCATAATAGCGCTGGACCTCATTTAAGCGCCTGGCGGCCCCTGCAAACTTTTTCAAATGGAGTTCGATAAGACCAGTCAATTGCTGGGTCCGCATCCAGTGCAGGGTCGGCTGCTCATCGCGGGGCAGCAGGGCCAGGGCCTTTTCGGCGGCTTCTCCGGCATTGTAATGGTTTCCCGAAAAGTAATGACGCTGCGCGTTCAAACGATGGGACAACCCTTCATAGTAAGTGTTGCCGGACAGGGTGGATACATCCAGTAAGTGGCGAGCGGTATTGCGGGCAGCTGCAAACTGGCCCGTATAGAGTTGCAAAAAACCGGTTGTATCCAGATAGGCCGGGTAAAGAAAAAGCAGGCCGAAAGTTTCAATTTCCCGGGATAGGGGTCTGAGCTGCTCCCGGGCTGAGTTCAGGTCGCCGCGGTGCATGGCCAATTCAGCATTTACCAGTCCTCGCAGGGCGTGGTATTCGGTGTATGCGTCGGTATCGGAGTGGGCTGCGATTTTTTCCAGGGCCTCGTCGGCCCGCTCAAAGTCACCCCTGAGGGCCAGTCCCAGGACGGCAACAATATTGGCGTTGGTCATCAGGCGCGGGTTATTGATTCGATAAGCCAGCAGATAGGCATTTTGACAGGCCGAAACACCTTTGGTCAAGTCCAGTCCACTGGCGATATAAGCAAAACCAATCTGGAGCCATAACAGGGTCCGGGCGTAGGAATAGTAAGGTGTTTCGCTTTGTGAAGCAAGCATGCCCTCCGCCAGTGATATGGAAGTGTGACATCCCACCGGATCCTGCCCGGCAAAGACTTGTGCTTCGATGAGATACGCCAGGGATAGTAATTGACCGCGGGTGTCACCGAGTTTTTCAAAAGCGGCCATGACGGTCTTAAAGTCCTTAATATTACGTGTGCCCCCTTTTATCCGTCTTGTCAGGGTGAGCAGCAGAAACAGCCATGGATCGGCCTTGGTCTGGTTCGGCGGCAGGGCGGCAATTGCCTTTTCCAGATCGGTAAAGCGGCCGCGGATGACCAGGTCAATACCGACCTTTTTGATGCACGCGGCCGCGGCAGCAAAATTTTTTGCATCCAGGTAATAATCAATCGCGATTTCAGCCTGGCGCCTATTCCTATAGAGAAACGCCAGCTTCTCGAAAGTCCGGTGTTGCTCAGCGGTGCTGAAACTGGATCGAAACCGATTTTTTAAAAAGCTTTTAAACAGGTGATTCAAACGGTACAGCAAGTGTTGATCCTGGTTGTATACAACCTGGATGAAAAGATTGCGCTGCACCAGGGTGTCAAGGACGGGCGCGGCCTGTTGACCTTCGATCAATCCGTTCAGGATCGAAGGATCAATGACATCCAGCAAGGCCGCCTTGATCAGCAGGTCCTTAACATTTTCAGGCAGGGCTGTAAAAATTTCTTCTGCGAAATAATGCCAGGCATCATCAACCAGGCTGGCAGGTAATTGATTGATCAAAAAAGATTCCCACCGGGATCCAGGTTGCCGGCTGAGAGCCTGGGAAACCAGCACCAGTCCGCCGGCCCATCCGCTGGTAGCCTTATGAACGCTAGCGGCGCATGCTTTCGCCGGCCTGAAACCGTGAACCACTTCAAAGTAGGTCGAAACTTCTTCCGGGGTAAACGCCAATTCCGCATTGTCCAGGGTAAGGAGCGTACGCCGCATTACCTGTTGCTGCAGTTTTATCGGGGGCATTTGTCTGGAGAGTGCAAGAATATAGCCTCTTTCGGCGGTCAAATCAAACATGTGTTGGATTAAACCCCAGGACGGCGACTTCGCGGACAACTGCTCCAGGCCGTCAAGGACAATGTGGATGTTGTCCGGCAAGCGTTGCCAGATCGATCCCAGCAGCGCTTTATAGCGTACAATTGCTTCCGGGGCGCCCATGGCGATGTGCGCCTGCTCGGAGTATTCATCAAGCGGGCATTGGGGTTGGGTGTTGGAAAAAGCACGGATCAAATTGTGGTAGAAGTTCGTGCTGTCATCGTCTTTGGGGTCCAGGTGCAGCCAGGCAACAGGTACATCAAAAGTGGCCAGAAAGTCGGCAACCAGGGTGGTTTTGCCCTGGGCTGCCTGGCCGATCACCAGTATCAAGTGTCGGGCGGGGTCGGCCTGCAGGCGTTCAATCAGTCGCAGACGCGAAACCACAGCCGGTAACCGGGGAGGGTTGTATTTTGAAGGATCTGTTG
>CAZKYZ010000511.1:0-2860 GCA_964557055.1 uncultured Desulfobacterales bacterium | reverse complement strand
CGACATGACTGCCGTGACTTATGGAAAACCAGGATGAATCAGTAATTCAAGCTGTTATAGACGGGGATACCAAGGCTTTCGGTGTGCTGATCCGAAAATACCAGACGCCCATATACAATCTCATGTTGAGGACAACCGGATGTATGGAGGACGCGGCCGATCTGACCCAGGAAACCTTCCTGCGCGCTTTCCGGAAAATTCACACCTACACAGCGGGGAAAAGTTTTTTTTCATGGATCTATGCCATTGGGTTAAATCTGGCGCGGGACAACATGCGAAAGAACCGGCGGCGACAGGCATTGATGAACACGGAAGGTTCGTTTTTGTTCAGACCAGAGGGCACAGCGACCGGGAGCGATTCCGAGACCGAAAATATGGAACGGCTGTCCCTGCAACAGGCCCTCATGTCCCTGCCGCTGGATTACCGGGAGGCCCTGATTCTCCGGTACAGGGATGGATTCGATATGAAAGAACTGGCCGAAACCCTGAAGCTATCCGTCAGCGGGGCCAAGATGCGCGTGCACCGGGGGCTTCAACAGTTGCGAACCATGCTGCAGGAAAAGGATCATGAACCCGTTACATAATGATACGGAAAAAAATCTGCAAGAGACGGTTGGAGATGAAATAGATGCACGGCTGATCAATATGATCAAAGCGATCCCTGAATGGACACCTCCGGAGCATTTGGAACATCAGATCCTCCGGCGGATTTCAATGCGAAAGTCCAGCGTATGGCAACGGATTACCGGGTTATTTATACAGCAGAGACAGGTGGCATTTACCTATACGCCCTGGAAAGTGGCCTTGGCAGCTGGCGTGATGTTGGTAATATGCCTGGCCGGGTTATCCGTGTTGAATCCGTCCCGTAACGGGTTTGTCACCAGAAATCAGGCACAGACTTCGGGTGCCGTCCGGCTGCACTTCACCTTTTATCAGCCAGGAGCCCGTCATGTTGCACTCGTCGGTTCGTTTAACGGGTGGCAGCCGGGAACAACCGTGATGAAAGCCGCCGGAGGGGGGGATGGCCGCTGGACCGCTGAAATTGTTGTGGAACCGGGTCGTTATGAATATGTTTTTTTGGTTGACGGCAAAACGCCAATGCCCGATCCTCGATCTGTTTTTACCTGTAATGATGGTTTTGGAGCTGTAAATTCCATTGTTTTCGCAGACGATAATACCACGATACTGTAAATACTGTTTTACGGCGGGGCTGTTTTTTTTAATTGCCGGTTTACTTGCTGTTACAGCGGAACGCACCTCTCTGTCTGTTGCCATCGACGACGCGCGCTTTGCCGGGGTTCCCGACAGTACCGTTGACCGGATTCTGGCCGCAAGCTACAGCCGGCAGTTGGACGTAGAGAAGGTTATCGAAACACTGCATTTTCTTGCAAGCCTCCCCGGGGAAAAAATACCATTGGAACCGTTTGTTGAAAAAGTTGATGAGGGCATTGCCAAGCGTGTGGATATCAATCAGATTCTGGCAGCACTGAACGGAAAGTTGGGCGACTACAGTTTCATCATGAATCTTGTGCCGGATGCTGAAAAATATCCTGAAGATGAATATTTTTCCGGGGTGCGGCTATTCTCAGACAGCCTCGCATTCGGGTTGGAACGCCGCGAATTGAGTCGTATCATCCGCGAACACCCGGACGCAGGCATGATGCAGCTGGCTGTTGCCGCCGAGCTGATGGCTTTTCTCAAATGGATGGCGTTTGATGAGAAAGATTCTGAAAGGATCATTTCCGCCGGCCTGCAATCGGGCCGTTTTACCCTGGAATGGAGGAAGTTGCCGAACATCGTTAGAGTGGCGACCCAAAGGGGGTTGAGCCATCAACGCATAACAGAAACCGTTGCCGCAACACTTCGGTCGAATGGCAGCGTGCAGTCCCTGTTACCAAAACTGGAATTTACCAGCAGGGATCTGCGTGGCCGACCGGCAGTTCCTTGATCGGAGTCGAATTCCAATAAATTCCAGCATCGCCTGTGACCGAATGTGGCTCACGGGCGTATATGTTTACAAGACAACCGAAGATCGCGGATTAAATGAAACGAATAGATAGCGGATATTTGCAGGCGGCATTGGTTGTCGTCATGATTCTGACATCGACATCTGCATTTGCGGAAACGGCGGAGATGGATTGGAAAATGTTGTTTTTACAGGGAAAATATCACGAATCATCCATCATTCTACAGGCGCGCCACGACCAGAGTCCTGTTGATCCAGAAATTAACCATTACCTTGGAAGATGCTATCTGGCGGACAACTCGGCGGATCAGGCATTTGTTTTTTTACACACTGCCGTTGAACTGGACCCATCCAATGCCGATTTCAGATTCTGGCTGGGTGTCAATTACTGGGCCCTGCTCGATTTCGATAAGGAGATGGAAAGCTACAAGAAGGCCCTTGAACTGGACAGCGATCACCTTCCCTCAATGGTGTACCTCGGCCACGCTTACCTCGACCGGGGTGAATGGGAGCAGGCCCTTGCCTGGTACACGATGGTTCTGGACCGTGAACCGACGCATCCGGAAGCCTTGTACAACAGAGGCCTGGCCTATATCGGCATGGGAAATGAGACAGCCGCAGCCGCTGCCTGGGAAGCCTACCTGGAGAAACACAGCACAGGTGAATGGGCGTTGCAATCGGTTCGCAAATTAAACCGGCAGGGCATCTTTTCCTGGCGGGAAACGCTGCTGGGAAACCACCGCAGGGTGCTGAAAGCCATCACTTTTGCAGGCGAGAATGCACAGGTGGACCGAAACTGTTTCCAGACAATCGATTTGGTCGGGGAATTCATGCTGCAAAATCCTTCCGTGGTGTTGCACATTATTGTCTATGAGGAAGGGAATGCCGGATTGG
>CAZKYZ010000510.1:0-2866 GCA_964557055.1 uncultured Desulfobacterales bacterium | reverse complement strand
ATGCCAGCCTTATTTTCTGGCCGTTACCGTCGCGGTTGC
Organism: uncultured Desulfobacterales bacterium; assembly: GCA_964557055.1. Classification (GTDB taxonomy): domain Bacteria; phylum Desulfobacterota; class Desulfobacteria; order Desulfobacterales; family CAZKYZ01; genus CAZKYZ01. The sequence continues at coordinate 2,827 of CAZKYZ010000510.1, read as the reverse complement.
GGAGGGTATATGATTGGCAACTGTCGGCCTCTCTGTTCACACTCGTGACCACCATTCTCGCTGTTGGCGGTATCATTGCGCTCCTATTTTTCGCATTCAAGCTGGCCAGAAAAGAGCGGCTGATTTCTTTTTGTATCCTCTGGTTTTTTGGGAACCTCGCGGTTGAATCTTCTTTTATTCCCCTGGAAGTCATTGTCGAGCACCGCACTTATCTGCCGTCCATGCTGGTCTGGCTGATTCCTGTTTTGCTGGTGAACCGGTATGCCGGAATAAAATGGATTGCGGTGATTCTTTTCGGGGCCGTGGCCGTATTGTTTTCTTACTGGACCATGGAACGCAACGAGATCTGGCGGGACCCCATTGCCTTTTGGCAGGACAATATTCAAAAAGCGCCCGGCAATCCGATTTCATACAACAACCTCGCTCTGGAACTGGTGGAGCGCGACAGAAACGATGAAGCCATCGGCTACTATGAAAAGGCCATCGCTGTAAAGCCCGGATACGCAAAAGCCCACTTCAATATCGGGAAGTGTCTGCAAGACAAGGGTGATCTGGACGCAGCCATCCGCCATTACCGATCGGCAGTTGAAAACAATCCGAAATACGCCAATGCCGTCAACAACCTGGCCGGCGCCCTGCTGGAAAGCGGTCGTATCGATGAGGCCCTGTCGTATTTTATCGCCGCCGTCGCGCTTTCCCCGGATGATGCGCAGATACGCTATAACCTGGCTACCATTTATGCCATGCAGGGTGCGAACACCAACGCGATCATCCAGTTCGAGGAGGCCATTCGCCTTCACCCCGGTTTTGCCCCCGCCCACGCGAATCTGGCCACGGTTTACGCCAACCGGGGGGAATACGACAAGGCGGCCTTTCACTACCAGATGGCCTTTCAATACGACCCCAAACTGCCCGGCATCCGGGAAAATCTGAAACGGTTGGAGTATTACCGGAAAAAGCTATAGCCGAAGGAAAATTTTTGGGTTGCAGCCTGTTTGCCCAATGACCCGAACCGGGGGTTTTCCCCATTCATGGACATTTGGGAATAGCTGTCTGCGATGGTTTGCAAATCAAGATTTTTTCAATTATCGAAAAAACGAATTCCAGTTGACAATGCTTTTCACTTCGCATAAAGACAATCATTGTCAATGGAGGTCGAAACCTCTCGTAGCCAAAAAATCATTTTTTTACGTATCGCCACGAAGGCAGGTATCCTGAAGGATACGTTGTGCTCGTGGTTTTTTTTTGAATGAAAGGGGATCGATCTTATGAAACGGTTATTTGTTGCTATTGGTGTCGTTTTGGGTTGTCTGCTTTATGCCGGTGCGGGTATGGCCCACTTCGGGATGGTCATTCCTTCCGACAACATGGTCATGCAGGATGACCGCCGGGCGGTGGACGTCACCCTTTCCTTTTCCCATCCGTTTGAAGGGATCGGGATGGCGCTTGTCCGGCCCAAGGTCTTCCGGGTTGTGGCAAATGGACAATCCACCGACCTGCTGTCGAACCTGAAACCGGATACCGTGATGGATCACGGCGCGTGGACGGCAACCTATCCCATTCAGCGGCCGGGGGTGTATCAATTTGTCATGGAACCGCAGCCTTACTGGGAGCCGGCGGAGGATTGTTTTATCATTCATTATACCAAGACGGTGGTGACCGCTTTCGGGGATGATGAAGGTTGGGATGCCGAGGTCGGGCTGCCCACGGAAATCGTGCCCTTGGCCAAGCCTTACGGGCTCTGGGCCGGAAATGTTTTCCAGGGAATTGTCAAAGTGAATGGAAAAGCCGTTCCGTTTTCAGAGGTGGAGGTCGAGTATTATAACGAGCAGGGAAACGTCACGGCGCCAACGGATTATATGATTACCCAGACCATACGGACGGATGCCAACGGCCTGTTTACCTATGCCGCCCCCTGGAAAGGGTGGTGGGGCTTTGCGGCCCTGACAACGGCAGATCGTAAAATGGAGCATGACGGCGAGGAAAAAGAGATCGAACAGGGGGCCGTGATCTGGGTGAAATTTGAATAATTTTATCGTTGTCGAAAATGGATGCATCGGGAAGTAGGGTATATTATTTGTCACCACAGAGAGCACAGAGGACACGGAGAAAAATCGTGATCTGCGCTGGCCTCTGTGATCTCTGTGGAATATGTAACGGACAGTAAGAACAGGTTGACCATATGCATATTTCCGAAGGCGTTTTATCCGCGCCGGTACTGATAAGCGGTGCCGCTATAGCGATTGCGGGTTGCGCCGTTGGTTTAAAAAAGATGGATTATGACCATATCGCCCGGGTGGGGATCCTGTCTTCCGCTTTTTTTGTGGCCTCTTTGATCCACGTGAATATCGGGCCGGCGAGTGTCCATCTGATCGCAAACGGTATTTTGGGCCTGTTGCTCGGGTGGGCGGCCTTTCCGGCCATTCTGGTGGCCCTCTTATTACAGGCGGTTTTTTTTCAGTACGGAGGGATCACGACATTGGGTGTCAACACGGTGATCATGGCGCTTCCCGCCGTTGTCTGTTATGGTTTGTTTGCTCCTTTTATCCGGCGCGGGGGCAAAGTTGCCGCGGCGGCAGGGTTTGGCTGCGGCGCATTGGCGGTTTTGCTTGGAGCCGTTTTTGTGGGGGCCGCCCTGATGTTTACGGAGGAGAATTTTTTCGAGGTGGCGTCCATTGTCGTTGGCGCGCATTTGCCGGTGATGGTCATCGAAGGCATTATAACGGCTTTTTGCGTGTCGTTTTTGAAAAAAGTATATCCCGAGATACTGCAGGCCGGCACAACAAAGGAGTATTGAAAATGAAACAATCAGACGGTCCGAAAGGAT
>CAZKYZ010000509.1:0-2866 GCA_964557055.1 uncultured Desulfobacterales bacterium | reverse complement strand
GCATCCCGCAATCGAACACCGATCATCTCCATTTCAGTCTCAACGGCCACGGCATTCCCTTTGGAATAAGCCGAAAAAGCTTCCACCGGTAATCCGAGCTGGAGATAACTGTCACCAAGCAGGATGTACACCTTGACGGCAACAGGATTCGGAATACGCGTCTCCAGCAGGACTCCGGCTTCGTCGACAACATCCCGGTATCGATTTTCCGTATACATGGCCAGCAGCAGAAGGTAACCGGCCTCATGCCGCAAGGGACTGTTCGAAAAACGATTCTGCAGAATCTGCAGACTTTTCTCCGCCTCCAGCGGGTCTCCGAGGGCGATATGAGCTTTCGCTTTAAGCAACAGGGCCTGGTCGGCCAGTTCCGATTTCGGGTAGCCCGCCAGCAGTTTGTTGCATTGCCGGATGGTATCGCTATATTCTCCCGCCGCCATCGATCCTGCCGCCACTTTCATGATCGCCTCTTCGGGGGCCGTTGCTTTGGGAGGCTCCGGCAGCATCGGTTTTAGTGTACAGGCACCAATCGCCAAAACGCTAAGTATTATGATGATTCGGCAAATTATTCGCATTCCGGTCCGTTTCCCTTTCAAAAAAACATTGACTGTCATTATCACAATCTGCATGCAATCTTTCGTTGGGCCGCTACCCCCCGATTTGTGTCATCTGGTCTTTTATTGCGATGGGTTTATCCCCGTTCAGGTGGTGCATGTCCGGTTTGGATGAAACGGCTTTCATCAGGGTTTGTTTGATTTTCCGATCCCCGACCTGTCCCCGAACGGCGTCCCGGATATCAATCTGGATATCCGAGAGCAGACAGGGCCGGATCTGTCCACTTGCGGTGAGGCGAAGCCTGTTGCAGTCGCGGCAGAAATGCTGTGTGATCGGCCTGATAATACCAATCTTTCCGGAACTACCTGGAAACCGATAACTTTCTGCCGGACCATCGTAGGCACCCCGGTCAACGGGCGTTAACTCTCCGACCGCCTGCAACCGTTTTTTTATTTCATCCCCAAAGAGCTGCCGGGTTCTGTCCAGGGGCGTTTTCCCCATGGGCATATACTCAATAAAGCGCACATGAAAGGGGTAGTCAAAGGTTAACCTGGCAAACGCCTCCAGTTCGTCATCATTGACTCCGGCAAGGGCAACAACATTTAACTTGATAGGGTCAAATCCGCAGGCCAGGGCCTTTTCCAGTCCCTTCCAGACCTGTGGAAATTTGTTTTCGCCTGTGATCCGCTGGAACTTGGCCCTGTCCAGACTGTCCAGGCTTACGTTGATACGGCTTACACCGGCGGCCCAGATACTGCCTGCATATTTTTCCAACAAAACCCCGTTGGTTGTCAGGGATGCATCTTGAATACCCGCTACCGCAGTAACACCGGCAATAAAATCAATGACCCCTTTGCGTACAAGGGGTTCCCCCCCGGTTATCCTGACTTTTGTAATCCCCAGCTCAGCCCCCGCGCGAATGATACGCAGGATCTCTTCGTAGGTCAATATCTCCCCATGCGCCAGCCGCGGTATGGACTCGCGCGGCACGCAGTAAATACACCTGAGATTACAGCGATCCGTCACGGAAACACGCAGGTAATTTAAACGCCTTTGGAAATTATCGGTCAGGAGCACTTGTTACGGTCTTTTATTGTTTGGCATAATAAGTTGTAATCGCATCACATAATCCCGGTATGGTAAATTCGTCGGCAACGACATCGACGTGGTATCCAAGATCCCTGGCCGTATCCGCAGTTACCGGACCAATCGCTGCAAGGATCACTCCCTTCAAAAGCGTTTCCCGGAGATTATCCGCCATAATGGAATGGAAATTGGTGACCGTGGATGAACTGGTAAAGGTGATCATCTCGATCGAACCACTGGAAAGTTCGGCAAGCAACTGCTCAGCCGCTTCCGTGCTCTGTTCCGCCCGATAGGTCACGACTTCGTCAACGGTTGCCCCCATGCGGGGCAGCTCCTGGGGAAGAACCGGCCGGGCATCTTTGGCCCTGGGGAGCAAAACCCTTTTGCCGTTCATACTTTCTTTGGAAAACGCCTGCACCACGGCTTCCGCGCGATAACTATCCGGAACAATATCGCTTTTTATTCCAAACTGCTGCAGCTGTGCTGCCGTAGCCGGCCCGATACAGGCCGTTTTCAGATATCCCAGACTCCGGGCGTCCTTTCCGAGGGCAAACAGCCTTTCAAAGAAAAACCGAACACCGTTCACGCTGGTAAAAACCAGCCATTGATAGTTATCGAGATGCCGAATCGCCGTATCGATACGGGAAAAATCCGTCTCGGCGACAACCCGGATGGTAGGGCATTCCACGCATCTCGCTCCCAGGTCGGCGAGCCTGTCCACCAGCGAACTGGCCTGCTCCCGGGCCCGGGTTACGACAATGCTCTTTCCGAACAGCGGCTTTTTTTCAATCCATTGCATGGTTTTACGCAACGAAACAACATCGCCGACCACGATAATGGCCGGCGCTTTTATTCCGGCCTGGACAACCTTCTCGACAATATTTTCCAGTGTGCCCGTGACCGTCATCTGTTTCGGGGTGGTTCCCCAGCGGACAACCGCAACCGGTTTCTCAGGTGACATACCGTAATCGAGCAGGTTTTTAGTAATGTGGGGCAGGTTTTTGACCCCCATAAAAAAAACAAGCGTTCCGATGCCGGTCAATGCTTTCCAGTCAATACCGGAATCCGTTTTACCGGGTTTTTCGTGGCCGGTTACAAAAGCAAGGGTGGATGTGTATTCACGATGCGTAAGCGGGATGCCGGCATAGGCGGGCGCCGCAACGGCGGAAGTGACCCCCGGAACGATTTCAAAATCAATGTTGTTCTTCGCCAAAAAAAGGGCTTCCTC
>CAZKYZ010000508.1:0-2868 GCA_964557055.1 uncultured Desulfobacterales bacterium | reverse complement strand
TATACTGAAAAAAGTAACGTCCAATGGGTATAAACTGAAAATGAATCTAAAAAATTATCCGGGTCTGGTCGAAAAGAACCTGCGCTACGGTTATACGGTCATAAATGCCAAATCCAAGAATATAAAAGAGAATTTTCAACGCAGCATGCATGAAAGGGCGCAGCGAAAAAGCAGAGCCTGACCGGGGGATGACCAGCGGGGGTAGCTTTTCTTGCGTCCGCCTAGATCTTGGACCAGAATCCTGTTTTTAAGATGGCTTCTAATCCCTACTGTTTGCGCACGCGTCCCCACTCGATCAATCGTCTGTAAGCATATTGGGCGTTTTCGCCTTCCTGGACTTTGTTCAGGTAACGGATATATTCATCTCCCGCCTCCTGAATGCGCTGTATCCCTTCCAGGCAGTACCCCTTGAAAAAAGAGATACTAGGATTGCCGGGCAGATTTTTGTCGTAATCCGTAAAATCCTGGTAGGCTTCGTCATAGTGTTTCAGCTTGATTTTCGATAGACCGCCCACCAGGCAAGCCTGGGCTTCCTGGGGGTAGATCTGTCGGGCCCGGTTGGCATAGCGCATGGCCCCCCGGTAATCTTTGTTGGCCACGAATTGGAACTTTGCCATGGTTACCAGTGCGGTGTAATCGGACGGCGCCAGTCTGAGGGCCTTGCTCAGCGTTTCACCGGCTTCGTTGTATTTCTTTTTCGCCAGGAGTTCTTCCCCTTGCTGCAGCGCTTCTATAGCCGGTTTGAGGGCTCTCAGGCTGGCGGTGTTGTCCATGTAGCGTTCCTTTTGAACTGGATAGCCCTTCGCATACGCATACCGGTCACGGATAGTGGCAACACCGGTCTGGTAGCGTTCTTCGCTCATGGGATGGGTGGCGAACATGAGTTCAATGGATCCCGGGTTGCTTTTTGACTGGCTGCGGAGCATATCCATCAAGCCGATGAATCCTTGCGGATTATACCCGGAGCGGACCATGTATTCGAGTCCCAGTGCATCGGCTTCTCTTTCGTTATCACGACTGTAGGAAGCCAGCAGAACTCCGGCCCCCAATCCTCCCAGGCCTGAGGCAATCTGGCCGTAGGTGGCCCCCTGGCTGGCCGCCAGGATGGAGACGCCACCCACCAGCGTGTTGGTCAACATCCCCTTCGACATCTGGCTTGCCGTGTGGCGGGCGTTGACATGGCCCATTTCATGCCCCAGCAAAGCTGCCAGTTCAGCTTCATTTTCCAGTTGCAGGAGGATTCCGCGGGTAGCGGCAATACTTCCTCCCGGAAAGGCATAAGCGTTCACGTATGTCGCGTTGACGGGTTTAAAGCGATACGGCATTTTGGGGCGGTGTGTCCGGGGTGCCATTGCTTTCTCGACCCCTTCCATATAGTTGTTTAGCCGGTGGTCCTGGGCAATGCCGTAATCGGAGGAAAACTGGTATGGTGCGTATTGCCGGTCGATATCGATTTCCTCGGATTCGGACATGAGCATCAATTGGGATTCACCCGAGACCGGGTTGACGGCACAGCCGGCAGCCAGTAAGGCAGCAGCCATGGCTGAAGATTGCAAAAAATCGCGACGGGTCAGAAGAATGTCCGTATGGATCAGATTTGTCGTTCGCCCCATGTAAACCTCCCATCTACGGTAAGAATATTGCGGCGTCATCCGCCAGCATGCGTTCATATGGTTATAATTATGGTACAGTCGAGGTATTTGTCAATCATTTCCAACAGGCAGAGAGCAGGGAGCATAGAGAAAAGCAGGTGGATAGGCTGAAGGGCGAAAAGAAATTTCGAATTGCGAATTGCGAAAACAGAGGAAAAACCAAAACGGAAGGGTCCGTGGATCCGAGGGACTTGGCTCATAGCTCTTGACTCATGGCAAAGGGCATTGAGCAGAGCGCATGGCGCATAGCGTTGAGAGCTTTGAAAACCGCAATCACCGGCGAAGAAACGCCTTTTTCATTAGCCATGGATGAACATGGATTAACTTGGATGTTTAATTATTTCCCAAGATTCGTTCCGAATCTGTGGGAAGCTCAATCGCCTCCGGCGAGTAACAGCTTTTGTTTTCGATTTTTCTGTTTACTGTTCACTGTTCACTGCTCTTTCTCTCTGCGCCATGCGCTATGCTCTTTGCGCTATGCTTTATACCAAGAGCTATGAGCCAAGAACCATTTCCCTACTCACTGCATTCCGAAATACGAATCAACGAATTGACCAATTAACGAATCAACTGTTTGCCTCTGTAATCTCTGTGTCCCCTGTGGTGAATTGGGCCTTTTTACAGTGCCATCAAGAAAACGAACAAAAAAAAAGGAGCCGGGGATAACCCCCGGCTCCTGGGATGTTTTGATTGAAATATGGCGTTATTTTCTGGCTTTGGCCAGCCCGATACCCTCAAGTGCTTCTTCCATTTCAGCGAGGATGGTCGGATCGTCGATGGTCGCGGGAACCTTGTATTCCGCATTGTCCGCGATCTTTTGAATGGTTCCGCGCAGAATTTTCCCGGATCGTGTTTTGGGAAGCCGTTTGACCACTGTGGCGGTTTTGAAAGAGGCCACCGGCCCGATTCTATCCCTGACACTCTGGACGACTTCTTTCACGATTTCATTGTGGTCCCTGTCGACACCGGCATTCAGAACCAGAAACCCGATGGGAACCTGCCCCTTCAGACTGTCTTCGACGCCGAGCACGGCGCATTCGGCGACGTCCGGGTGATCGGCCAGGATCTCTTCCATGGCGCCGGTGGACAGCCGGTGGCCGGCCACATTGATGATATCATCCGTTCGGGACATGACGAAAGTGTATCCGTCTGCATCAATGAATCCCGCAGCGGCCGTTTTATAATATCCGGGAAATTCTTCCAGATAGGATTCGAT
>CAZKYZ010000507.1:0-2872 GCA_964557055.1 uncultured Desulfobacterales bacterium | reverse complement strand
TGCTTCTCGAAGCGGGCGGGAGCCGTGGAAACTCGCTTCGCTCAGACAGTCCACAACTCTTTTTACGCCCGCTCCTGCGATGCTCGGCGCGTCACAATGGGAAGAACGACAAACAGTAAACAGTAAATAGTGAACAGTAAATAGAACAAAAACAAGTTCATGGTTTATGACACTCTGCTCCCTGCTCTTTGCGCACTTCCCCTGACCCCCTTTGTTAGGATATTTCAAATTATCCAATCAACCAGTTTACGAATTAACGAAACCTGTTTTCGAAATTCGCAATTCGAAATTTCTCTTTCTTCTCCTCACTCTATAGTGTTGCGTCGCCGATCTGCACCCTCGCAATTTCCGACGACGTTCCGGCAACCTGGCAGTATTTGCTGCTCAGCCAGGCGGTCTCCGCGGGGTTGTCTCCGGACAGCCCGCTTCCGGCAAGTATGTTCAGGGCGCTGCCGGCAACCGTTTCGGCCGACTCCGTGCAGAACACCTTGGCACAGTCGTTGAAGGTGAAGGCTTCCCGGTCACCTGTCGCTTCCAGCCAGACGGCTTTGTAGGACATCAATTCCGATGTCTGCACCAGGGTCAGCATTTCGGCCAGTTTAAAGGCCACCTCCTGATAGGCGATAAGCGGTTTTTCTCCGGTCACATGACTTTTGGCATGGGTTTTGGCCGTCTCCAGAGCCGCTTTCATAAGACCCACCGATTCGGCGATGCAGACCTGGTTTTCCCACAGCCGGATCCGCCCCAGGAGCTCTCCCGGTTTCTTTACCGCAATAACATTTTCCACCGGTATCCGGCAGTTATCCGCCACTATGGTCCCCATGGGCAGGTGCCTTTTCCCAAAGACGCGCTGGGCCTCTCCGCAGGCCAAACCCGGGGTGCCGCGGGGAATCAGAAAAACGGCCGAAGCTTCCTGAAAATTGCCGACAACGGCGATCCAGTCGGCCACCGGTCCGTTGACGACGTATTGTTTTTTGGCGGAAACCAAGACTTGATCGCCATCCGGTCTTCCTTCGGCCCGAAGGGGCTCGTTGACGATATTCATGGTTTTTTCACACAAGGCCAAAGCGGCGATGGACCGCCCGTTGACGATGGGGTCCAGGAAGGTTTCGCGCTGCCCGGCCTGCCCGTATCCCGCCACAATTCTGCCCACCACGCGCGTACTTATCTCCAGGGGAAAGAAGGTGTCCGGGTCCGCCGCCGCGAAAGCCTGCATGGCGGCCATCATTTTGACGGCGGCATCGGCTTTGTCGTCTATTCCAGCGGACAGGTAGCCCGTTCCGGCAAGCAATCCGGCAGCCGTCCGCAGGCGTTCACGGATTTCGGCACTGTTTGCATGAGCGCCGGGCCGGGCGGGATAACCGGCGGCTTTGGTGATATCCGCCACCGCCATAATCAGGTCAAAATCTGTTGCTGACAGATCAAAATTCATATGCTTCTCCCATGTTTTACATCAGTTTCGATATGATTTTTTTCTGAATATCAGAGGTCCCGCCACCGATGGGGGCCAGCCGGCCGTCCCGGAATCCACGTTCCATGCCGTATTCGTGGCAGTATCCATAGCCGCCGTAAATCAGCATGGCGTCGTTGATCGGCTTAAGGCTCCAGTCTCCCACGAACAGCTTTGCCACAGCGGCTTCCAGGTGATTGAGGGGGCGCCCCTGCTCTTTGCACCAGGCAATCCGGAAAACCAGCAGGCGGGCGGCTTCATAGAAAATGCGGATGTCGGCCAATTTATGCTTGGTCGCCTGGAAGTGACTGATGGGCCGTCCGAACTGAAACCTTTTTTTGGCGTACCCGGCGGCCTTGTCCAGCCCGCATTTCATGGCGCCCACCATGGGGGCCAGCAGCGCGCTACGATCCCATTCAACCGTCTGCATGGCCATGAGGAATCCGAATCCTTCCTGGCCCAGCAGGTTTTCGGCCGGGATTTCACAGTCCTGGAAAAAGAGTTCCGATGTCTGTGAAGACCGGCAGCCCATTTTTTTCAGCGGCTCTCCGGAGGTAAATCCTTTGGTTCCTTTTTCAACCAGGAAAGCGGAGATGCCGTCGTGCTGTTTGGTGGGATCGGTTTTGGCGTAAATAAGAGCCACGTCGGCGATCGGGCCGTTAGTGATAAAAATTTTACTTCCGTTTAATATGTATTTGCCGTCTCTTTTTTCGGCAGTGGTCCGCATGGAAGCCACATCCGAACCGGCGTCCGGTTCGGTCAGCCCCATGCAGCCGATGTCCTCGCCGCTGATCAGTCCGGGCAGGTATTTCTTTTTCTGGTCCGCGGTTCCGTGGCAGAAAATCGTATCGGCGCACAGGAAAGTGTGGGCGCCGTAGGAAAGCGTCAGACCGCCGTCCACACCCGCCTCCCCGAGGGCTTCCCCGGCCAGAACGGTGGTGATCACATCCGCTTCGCCGCCACCGTATTCTTCCGGGAAATGAAGGCCCAGCAGCCCGAATTCCCCCATTTTGCGGAACGATTCGAAGTCAAATTCACCTTTCAGATCGTGTTCTTCAACGCGGGGAACGATTTCTTTTTTGGCAAAGCGAAGCACCTCTTTGCGAAACATAAGCTGTTCCCGGGTAAATGCGAAATCCATAGGTCCTCCCAATGCGTTCATATATGGTTCTTCTCCCAATTCGTTGGGAGAAAGGGTTCCAGGGGTCCAGGGGTCTGGGGCCGAGGGCATGGAGCATAGAGTTTAAAACTATGCCCCGGTGATTCGATATATGTAAACAAAGTTTATACACTTTTTCCTATACTTTTAGCGCCTTATAATTCTTAAGCAGGGAGTCCTGATGCCCCGCTTTGTGTCTCTTGAACCCTGGGACCCATACCCCTTGAATCCTTATTTGAATCAACTCTTTTTGGGATGATCCT
>CAZKYZ010000506.1:0-2889 GCA_964557055.1 uncultured Desulfobacterales bacterium | reverse complement strand
CGGCAAAACCGGATCTGCCTAAAAATACGAAACGACTGGCTGAAATCACCGCGGAAAAGAATACCTGGAATGACGAGTTGGAAAAATGGTCCTCGTCTACAGCCAAATTGATGCATCCCCGTCGCTTTTTAAAAGAACTGGCTGCTGCTATTCCGGGAGGGTCGATCATATCAACGGACATCGGTAACAATTCATCCATGTGCAATTCCTATTTCAGTTTTACCGATATCCGGCAGCACCTTTCGGCCCTGAGCTGGGGCAACTGCGGATTTGCTTACGGGGCGGCAATGGGGGCGAAGATCGCCCGGCCGGACACACCGGTATTTGCTTTCCAGGGAGATGGTGCCTACGGTATCAGCGGCATTCAGGAAGTGATGACGGCCGTTCGGGAGAATATCCCCGTTATTGCAGTGGTGGCCAACAATCTGGAATGGGGTGCCGAAAAGAAGAATCAAATCGATTATTACGACAACCGGTTCGTGGGCGCCAACCTGAGGGAAAATCCGGATTATGCCAAACTGGCCGAAGATATGGGTGCCAAGGGATATGTTGTCGAAGATTACCGGGATGTAAAAAGTGTGGTCGCAGATGCCGTCGCTTCCGGGAGACCATGTGTCATCAACGCCCGAATTCAGGGCGGGGAGGAGGTCCTGGCCGAACCCTTTCGCAGGGATGCGCTGCATCCGCCGGTCCGATACCTGGAGAAATACAAACACCTGAATGCTAAATAGTGCCCATTCATGAATGGGCACTAAATAACGTTGCCCCTGAAATTGCAACCATCGGGTTGTTTTTGATGCACGGGCTGGCGGCACTGTGTCGCCGGCCCGCTTTTTTCGGTATCCGGACGATAGAAATTCCGATTGAATCCATACGAAAAAGGGAAGAACGCGATGTACGAACTGATTTTTGGATACCGGCACTGCTTTGGTAAAACCGTATACGGGGCGGGTATGGCAGACACCCGGGAAGAAGCCGTTCAGTGGGTTGTGGAGATGGAGTGCGGAGAGCAGAAACTGCCGGTTCCCAAATCCGAACCCTTGAGGACCTGCCCGGTTACAAGCTGCCCGATCCGTCGTCAGTCCCCCTGGTTTTCGTTTCGAGAGGGCGAGCTGGCCATGCCGTTCGATGGAAGAATTGGGGATAGCCTGATAAGAAAAGAGATTATACCGGAACTTCGGTTTGCAGACAAGGGCTGTGCAAAAAGGTGATTATAATCGGTTGACCCGGTTACGGCGGGAACTTGTGTTTTCATAAAGCGCCGAATTAACCCTGATGTTGCAAAAGTCGAAGAGCTTCAGAGCCGCGGCGCCGAGGGAGAAGCCGTATCTGTTGTAAAGCGGTTGTACAAAAGCGTTCCGCCCTTCGAACGTTTTTGTTTACAACCACTTATACCATTCCTTGTGCACTCCGGTTGTTCAGTTTCTCGAAAACCTTGTAAAGTCCCTGGGTCCCGAGTTCTTCCCACCCGAGGGAAGCAGCCGCCAGATAAAACTGGTTGGCCAGGGCGAGTCCAGGCAAGGATAACCGCATCCGTTTGGCTTCTTCCAAAGCGATTCCCATATCTTTGATAAAATGCTTGATATAGAAACCGGGGCCAAAATCCCCGTCGGCAATCCGTTTTCCGAGATTGTTAATGGACCAGGAGCTGGCGGCACCTTTACCGATAACGTCAATGACGTCATTCATGCTTATACCGCTGGCGTTCGCATAAAGTAAAGATTCCACAACACCGATCATGTTGCTGGCGATCAGGATCTGGTTGCACATTTTTGTATGTTGTCCTTTTCCGCAGGGGCCCATATGGGCGACGTTCTCTCCTATAATCCTGAAAAAAGGCAGAATTTCATCGAATACCGGTTTGTCGCCTCCTACCATAATGGCCAGGGTGGCGTTGCGTGCGCCGATATCCCCTCCGGATACCGGAGCGTCCAAAGCGGAAATACCCTTTGCAGCAGCAGCACGATGGATTTTTTCGGCCAGGTGCGGGCTGGATGTCGTCATGTCCACGATAATGGTACCTGACCGGGCATAACGAATGACACCATTGTCGCTGAGGATAACCTCTTCAACATCTTCCGGATAGCCCACGATGGAAAAGACAATATTGCATTCAGCTGCAAGTTTTTGAACGGAATCACACCATACGGCTCCCTTGTCAACCAGGCCGCAGGCTTTTTCTTTGGTTCTGTTATAAACGAATAGCCTGTATCCGGAATTCAGGATGTGTGCACACATGGATGCACCCATAACACCGGTGCCTATCCAGCCGACAGTTTGTTGTGCCATGGTCTCTTCTCCGGTTATCGGTTGTTGGCGATTGCAATGGTGAGTGGAACGATATGAAGGCTTCTGGATTGTTCGGCAGTCTGCCCTACCCGCCATTCTCCACAGGTTACCTGCCCTTTCAGAAGGCTGCATACAGCTTCTACCAGACCTTTAAGGTTGATAATGGGATGCTTTAAGAAAACTTGCGGCAATCCATACGTGAGATTGCAGACCAGACATTTTCCCGGCCGTTGTTTCAGGTAAAATTCAAAATTCAGTTCGGTTTTACTATTCCCGGAGAATTTCAGTTCAATATCGTAAGCACCTTCGTCCGCATCCCCATACAAAGCATCAAAAAATTGGTCCGCGCGGTTATCCGGAAATAAGCTTGAAAGGGTTTTATCGGAAAAAATTTCGTTAAAGCGGGGGCCCATTTTTAAAATCCTTTTGCCTGTCAGGGATCGAACTAGATAATGTCCATCCATGAAAGGCATCTTTTGGCCCGGAGCTGCGTTTTCGCTCTTTTGGAGTAATGGCGTAGCCAGTCAAGTTGTATTCAACATAGTCCGCTATGCACCACAACAGGCACTTGCTTCGCGGCGCCTCCGGTTTCAAAATCGC
>CAZKYZ010000505.1:0-2894 GCA_964557055.1 uncultured Desulfobacterales bacterium | reverse complement strand
ATGCTCGGCTGGTTTTTCGTACCATTCTATTATCGCTCGGGCGTTTATACCATGCCCGAATTCCTCGAACGTCGTTTCAATTCAACCGCACGATGGATACTTTCAATTGTTTCACTGTTTGCCTATGTTGTTACGAAGGTTTCCGTGACTATCTATGCCGGGGCTATGGTATTTGAAACGCTTTTGCCCGATATGAGCCTTAATATAATGGGCACAAATGTCGGCCCCTTCTGGATCGGTGCTATTGCAACCGTGGTTCTGACAGGTATCTACACGGTCTTTGGCGGTTTGCGAGCGGTACTATATACCGATACGGCCCAAGCCATTATTTTGCTGGTTGGTTCTTTTTTTATCACCTTTTTCGGACTCAGCAAGCTTGGCGGCTGGGGCGAACTGGTTTCGACGTGCAAAGCCAACGCAGATCAATTTGCCCTCTGGCGACCGATGTCAGATCCCGATTTTCCCTGGCTGGGTATTTTGATTGCTTCACCGGTGGTTGGAATTTGGTACTGGTGTACGGACCAGTATATTGTCCAGCGGACCCTGGCTGCCAAAAACCTAAAAAATGCAAGACGCGGAGCAATATGGGGCGGTTTTTTGAAAGTTTGGCCGGTGATGATTTTCCTTGTACCGGGCCTGATCGGCTATGCCCTGCACCAGAAGGGGGTTGAGGGTTTTGCCATTCCGACCGAAGATGGAGTCATCAAAGGCGATATGGTATTTCCAACAATGGTTTCGACGTTATTGCCGATAGGGCTTAGAGGTCTGGTCGTGGGCGGATTGCTGGCTGCATTGATGAGTTCGTTATCGTCATTATTTAATTCCTGCGCGGCACTGTTTACGGTTGACATTTACAAAAAGCTGCATCCAACTGCATCGGAAAAGATGCTGGTGCATATTGGCCGGATGGCGACGGGCGTGATTGTTGTACTGGGATTGTTGTGGATTCCCATTATGCCCCTGATCGCCAAAGGAGGACTTTATAAATATCTCCAGAGTGTACAAGGTTACCTGGCACCGCCGATCACCGCGGTATTTTTGCTGGGATTGTTCTGCAAGCGTATTAACGCCAAAGGTGCCGTTGCCGGACTTGCCGTCGGTTTCATTGCCGGAATGATGAAACTGACCATCCAGGGTATAACCGGGGCTGCATTGGCAGCACAAAAGGCTTTTGAGAAAGGTGAAATCACAGAACTATCAACCTGGACTGAAAAAATACTGTCAATGGATTGCTTTATTTTTATCGGGGAATACAACTTCCTTTATGCTTCCGGCTGGTTGATGGCGATCAGTGTGTTTGTAGTTGTTGTGGTTTCATTGATGACAAAACCGCCGTTGGCAGCCCAGATTGAGAACCTCACCTATTCAACGGCCACCGAAGCACAACGAAAAGAAAACCGTGCAAGCTGGAACAAGTGGGACGTTATTGCAACAGCAGTAGTATTGTCTTTGGTACTCGGCATGTATCTGTACTTCAGTTTCTGGTTGAAATAATACAGATTATGCTTGTCAAGCGTTCACAGGACTGATCTTCGCCACCAAAACTGATCCATTTAAAATAAGGTTAGATAGATGAATCGTTCAAAGTTACTCACGGTTTTGATATTTTTTGTTGTTTTGTTTTCTTCAATATCTTGCAGTATTGCCGCTAAAGCTCCGGATTCGGGGGAAAAGCTGTGGCAAAATTATGTTACTAATTGCCTGGATACTATGATAGACCACGGCAGGGACATTTATGGTCCGGTCAAGTCGCCTTTGTTTATGGCAGTCCTGGAAGTTGATACGCTGGTATCACCTGAAAAACCAGAACCTCTGGATAGCTTACTTCGACTGGAGGGTAGAATTACAAGGCGTGGCGAAAGAGGCTCGGACGTATGGATGGATCAGGCGATGCTGCGCACTATGTATGATCTTTCTGAGATTACCGGCGACAAGAAATATGCAGCAGAAGCGGATAAGTGCCTTGATTATTTCATGAAAGTGTGCGTCAAGAAGAACGGATTGTTTGTCTGGGGATCTCATTTAGACTGGAATTGCTATGAAGAAACTATCGGCGGCGATAGAGGTCCGCACGAGATTTTGATTAATATTCCGATCTGGCACGAAATGTATCGCATCAACCCTGAAGCAGTAAAGAGAGAGGAAGATATGATATGGCAATGGCATGTTTATGACAAAGAAACCGGTGCTCACAACCGTCACGACAGCGGCAGCGCAGGTGTGGATTTCTCGTTTGCGGGCGGATCATACATAGTTGCATTTTCGTTTATGCACAGTGTGACCGGCGAGAAACATTATATGGATAAGGCAAAGATTATAGCAAATTGGCATTGGAGACATCGTAATAAAAGGACCAATTTGACCTCTGAAAATCCCAGTCGTGACAATCCGGAGAAAACCGGAGCGTATCTTTATGGCCGGACCTTTATGACATCTATTTCCGGCCCACATGCGGCTTCATTATTGAGAGCGTATGAAATAAGCGGGGAGAAATATTTCTATGATGTGGCTTCATCTTATCTAAAAGCGTTTGACAAATATGCCTGGGTAGAAAAAGAGCAGACATATTATGGCATGCTCAATCTTGATGGAACCCTTACGACTGCCGATGATGTACCGGATAATATGAAGAATTACCCCGGCTCGGGAAAAAGGATAGATCCTGGTTATTCGATTCAACCGATAGGTCCGGTCGATGTTTGGCAGACGACGATTTACCCTTTAATTTTCCCATTGGCAAGTGCCCAGTCATCAATCTATGCTTATGAAATATCTGTTAAGAAGGGCAAGCCTGACCCGGCCCTTTTACAGTCTGCTAAACGATGGGCAATTGTAATTGAAAAACAACTTCCGGCTAAAACCGGTTGGACTTTAAAAGACTATCTTGAAGAAGC
>CAZKYZ010000504.1:0-2896 GCA_964557055.1 uncultured Desulfobacterales bacterium | reverse complement strand
GCCGGCATGAATTTCAATACGGAAGCGAACAGGTGATCGTGGTTGACGGTGGTCATCCCGTAGATGGCCGACATGTAGCGTTCCATAATTTCGACGGCCGATTTTCGAAGCATCCCCCGAGATGGGATGGGATCATCAAAATTGATTCCGCTGGTGGAACAGATATCCTTCTGAACGCTTTTGCTCTTCAGGTAACGGGTGACCGGAATCGGTTCTCCAAAGCGGATATCCACATCAACACCGGAAATCAGCATGGTGCCTTCCGCCATAATTTCTTCCATAAAGCGATTCGGCAGATCACCGATAAAATTGGATGCCATGTCGCTAAGGATATTCTCACGTACACGTATGGGGTAGTATGTAAGATTAACCGGGACGATACTGACGTTTTTCTCGGATATCTCACGGATGGCGGATATCTGAAACAGGTGCAGCAGCCGTTTGGCCTCTTCGGGATTGGATTCCTCCATCCGGCGGATCCGCTGTCGGTAAAATTCCGTCCGAAGAGCCAAAGTGGCCGCACCCGTGCGGGGAGGATGGCTGCCGTTTTCGTTGGCAACCATGAAGCGGTCATTTTTTCTACCGCTTTCGAATACTTTTTTGCTTTTTACCATCTGGCCTTCGGGGAAAACAATCCAGTGGGCTTCGCCGGTAAGCAGCGTTTTGACCATCAGAACGTCCCGATCCGGATTTTGGGTTGAAACGGCACCATTGGAGTTTAAAAAAGTACCCAGCGCACCTTTAAACAATTCTTTATCCGCCAGGGACCATACCGGCGTGTTCGTCACCCGGAAAATGTGATAGGGGAGCAGCAGTGTTTCAATTCGTGTAAAATGATTGATGGCAAAAACAGTGGGGCTTTTCGGTATGTTGTCCGTACCGTGAATGGCTACCCGTGCCCTGGATAAACCGGACAGTGCCTTGATTGCCAGACCCGTTGTCAGATATGCAGATCGTATCATCGGATATTCGCTATCTCACCTGCTGGATTTTTCATTTGACAGGACTCCACGTTACCATTAAATAAGTTGTTTTACAAAAAGAAATTGATATTGCCATGGAGGTCAGCGTGTACTCGAAAATCTTGATTTTGCGATTCCCGAAAGCAGAGGTGCAAAAACCGATTGTCTGCAACCTTACCAAAAAATTTGATCTTACTTTCAATATCCTCAACGCAACGATCCTTCCCCGCAAAGAAGGAATCATGGTTCTGGAATTATCGGGCAATCAAAAAAATTTTAAAGCCGGTGTAAATTACCTGCGCAAACAGCTTGTTAATGTTCAGAATGCCGCCAACGAAGTAACCAGAAACAAGCGTAAATGCACGCACTGCGGTTCCTGCACAGCAGTTTGTCCAACAGCGGCGCTGTTTGTCAAACGCCCGGAAATGTCGGTTGAATTCGATGAAAAAAAGTGCAGTCGCTGCGAACTCTGCATACCCATATGCCCAACGCGCGCCATGAAAGTTGAGCCGCTGACCCATTCCTTTTTTGAATGAAAACACATATCGCTGTCGCCATAAGCGGAGGCGTGGACTCGCTGATGGCTGCCGTACTCCTGAAAGAGAGCGGCTACCGGGTTACCGGCATTCATTTCAACAACGGTTTTGAATCCCCCAACGCTTGTAATTCCGATGATTGGTCCCCTCCCGAAAAACATACCAACCCGCTTATTGTGGCACTGGGTGACAGAATCGGGATTCCGGTTATCTGTCTCGATCTTACCGAATTTTTTCAGAAAACGGTGGTCGATTATTTCGTAACCACCTATCGTAATGGCTGCACACCCAATCCATGTATGATATGCAACGCCTCTGTCAAATTCGGTGTGCTCCTGCAAAAGGCCCTGCATATTGGTGCATCCGGTTTTGCCACGGGTCACTATGCCCGCATATCAGCCGATTCCGGGGGACGCTTTCAATTGAAAAAGGGAATCGACCCGGCAAAAGACCAATCTTACTTTCTGGCGCGCCTGACGTCGGATCAACTGCGCCGATCCTGCTTCCCCCTGGGGGAATATACCAAACGGGAAATCCGTCAAATGGCTGCAAAGCGTTCGTTGCACCCTGTCACCGCCGGTGAAAGCCAGGATATCTGCTTTATTCGAAATGCAACGGTTGCGGACTTTTTAACATCCGTCGGCCGGATATCCTCAAAACCCGGTCCGATTCAGGATACTTCCGGAAAGCGGATCGGGAGTCACAATGGTCTGCATCTGTTTACGATCGGACAGCGCAAAGGAATCAACTGCCCGGCACCACAACCCTACTATGTCTGCAAATTGGATATTGCCGGCAACACGCTGATCGTGGGCTGCAAAGAGGAAATTTATTCCAAAGAACTGCTGGTGACGGACATCAACTGGATAACGCCCGCACCGTCTTCTCCAATCAAGGTCGCCACCAGGGTGCGATACCGTCACACCGAATCTCCTTCAACGCTTTACCCGTTGGACCGCAACCGTGCCCGGGTTGTATTTAAATACCCACAGAAAGCGCTGACACCAGGCCAGGGAGCGGTCTTTTATTGTAAAGACACTGTATTGGGAGGCGGATGGATTGACACCGTCATTCCTTCCGCGCAGCGGGAAGCCGACAATAAAACCCGGCTTGTTTCAACCGGATCGAGCATGTAAGCATGGCAACGTTTCGCATTATAACCCTCGGCTGCCGCGTAAACCAATGCGAATCGGACGCCATCGGCCGAAGTCTCCTGGATTCCGATTGGGAATCCGCGAAACCGGGCGAGCCGGCTGATGTCTGTATTATCAACACCTGTACCGTGACGCAAAAAGCTTCCATGCAATCCCGCCAGGCGATCCGTCAGATGGTTCGAAACAACCCCCGGGCCAGAATCATTGTGACTGGCTGCTATGCCCAGACCGAACCGGAAAAAAT
>CAZKYZ010000503.1:0-2922 GCA_964557055.1 uncultured Desulfobacterales bacterium | reverse complement strand
TCTGGGGTTATGCGGGCGGAAATTCAAGCGATCTGTACCGGAAATTCGCAATCTACTGGAACACACCGCAATTGAACGGTGCACCCAGGATTATCGATAACATCCCCTGGTTTTCGCCAATGGATTGTCAGTCCTACTACTTTACTGATACAGGATTTTACTTAAAGGTAGTAGATGTGCCGGCGGTCAAGTTTACCTTTACGCTGTACGACAAACACCGCAAGAATTTCCCCCAGGGGCAGACCTTTGAATACATAGTAAAGTTGGGTCAGTGATAATCTGCGTCAAATTGAGGTTCGATAATCATGAAACAGAAATATTCTAAAGCCAACCGCTATCGTTCGGGCAATACGCTGTTGTTAGCGATTCTGATGACCCTGCTGCTTTTTATTATCGGGATCACCTTTTTGAGCACCGCTGTTACCAACAAAACCAGTTCGCAAAGTAGCAGTTACCAGTCGGAACTGGATAACGGCGTGGATGTTGTGGTGGACAAAATCGGCGACGTCCTGGTGCAGGATTTGTTCGGGAGCGGACTCAACAAAAATCTGCTCGACGGTACAGCGGGTAATGAGCCTTACGATTACCCCGGCCCACCCGACCGCTGGCTCGCCTCGTCGGAGCCGGAAATTTTTCCTGATCCTCAAGCAGGGGGATTCTATTACGGCTGGCGGCAGTACAGCGATTTGTGGGGCAAATTTGATTATCAGATAATTTCCGGTACTCCCGATTATAACATGCAGATAGACGGACTGGCGTTTCGTCATGATCCCCCGCTGATAAATCGCCCGGGATTTGCGTATTATGAACCCCGCTATTGGGAAGTGGGCAATACCGCGTCATGGAGATACCGAGTGGAGGGATATTATCCGCTGCCTTGCGACATCATTGATCCGAGTCAGGAAATTCTGGGAACTCTGCTTAATGACGCCTGGAGACCGGCAGATGCGAACTGGCCTAATTATACTCCTTATCCGACAGATCGCCCCAGCGGCATGCGGGCCGATGCCGACGGCGACGGCGTAGCCGATTCACGCTGGGTTCGGCTGGATCGCATGGGCCCGGACGGTAAATATCTCTGGGCCGCCGTCCGCATCGTGGACAACGGCTCCATGATAAACCTCAACACCGCCTTTCGCGACCCCTCAACACTAGCCACACCAGGAAACTGGGACGGAACACGGTTAACCCACATAAACCTGAATGGAATTATAGCTACGACAGAATTAGCGAGTTTGTATGATTTGCAATTCGCTAGGTGCGGAACAGTAGGTGTTACACCTGCGCAATTCAGTAATTTCAGTCATGATGTTCTATATAATGATTATGTTGCCAGTAGAGTATTAAATCCATATATTGTGGGCCCTGGACTTTTTTACACTCCTTTTGATATTACTGATGAACTGGAATTGCGCAACCGCTTTTTTCTGTATAATCCGGGAGTGGTTTCCAGGTTTGCCAGGATCTGGCCGGTCACACTGAATCCCGATTATAATTCCGGTGGGAAATTTTTACCTTATGTCAATATTGCTCAATTAAATGCCTGGTTCAACAAAGCTTCGGCAATGTCGGGAAGCACTCTTTATCTGGCTCGACATTTTTGCACAACCTATAATTTTGATCGAATTACCCGTCCGGTTACCTCGACAGCTTTATTAGACGATATGAGAGATACTAACGGTTGGAGGAAATGCCCCATCAATAAGCCCGGTTTCATACCGAAAAAGGTTTATATTAAACAGTTAGCCGGGGCTATATATCGCGGCTTGCCTGTTGACAGCAAAATAGAAGATCGTTTCGATACCTTATATAAACGGGAGAACCTGGCGTGGAATATGGCGTTGAATCTGTTTGATTATCAGGACGATGATGCTACGCCGGGTTATGCTGACGATACGCCGAGCTATATTTTAGCCAATAATATTAAATACTGGGGTGTGGAAGATATTAACACCATCAGGGAAAATACGATTTGCATATCGGAGGTGGGGTATATCAATGTCACTGATGCGTTTACTGGCAGCCCCAAGCCGCCGGCAGATGAATACTATGCGGTGGAATTGTACAATCCTGGTACGGGTTCGCAAAACCTGGATGATTTTGAGCTGTGGATAGGTAAGAAAGCCGAGGCATCGATTACCAAAAAAATATCCTTATCCGGTACGATTAATAGCGGCGAAGTTGTGGTTGTAACAAATTTGTCGGAGACCGACGCTGAAGACGCTTTTGCCGATGAAGGAGGCATTTCCCAAGGCACAGCAAACGTTTTAGCAGATGAATCTGACCTGGAGTTTAGTTCCTCAGGTGCTGATCGACAGATCATGGTGATTAAGGAAAGCTGGGATAATATGCCGGTCGATTGCGTGGAAGTGCCCAGCGATGTGGTCAGCGGAATAGATGAGGTTAATCTTCAGGAAAGAACGGAACAACTGAGTAAAGATACCGAAATAATTTTATCAGTTCCGGGTGTTTCATCGTTTTGGCAAGATGGCAGCGCAAGTATGGGTGAGCCTCCCACATTAAACAACAAAACCAAAGAAATTCCTTTATCGACCAGTAATAGTAATTTGCTCAGCGTGGGGGAAATCGAAAAAGTTTTGGCCGTAGGGTACCGTTTTCATGTTAATTCGGGAGAATGTCATACCCTGGCCGAGTCGATTTATAGATCCGAAACCAAAATGGCAACGGATAATGAGCCGGGAACAACCTATGACCGGGCCAGTACCGGCAGGATTAATATGGCCGATCCGAATTATTTTAACCTGACAAATTACCTCACCTATTTTGATCCGTCAAATGATGGCGTGGACAATGACGGCGATATAATGACTTCGGATGATCCCAACGAAGATGATGTGGATCAGGATGGTGATGGAATTGATTTTCCCGGAGGGGGGTTAAGTGATAGT
This sequence comes from uncultured Desulfobacterales bacterium, assembly GCA_964557055.1. Taxonomy (GTDB): domain Bacteria; phylum Desulfobacterota; class Desulfobacteria; order Desulfobacterales; family CAZKYZ01; genus CAZKYZ01. The sequence goes on along the minus strand of CAZKYZ010000503.1, from coordinate 13 downwards.
GATACTGACGAAG
>CAZKYZ010000502.1:0-2923 GCA_964557055.1 uncultured Desulfobacterales bacterium | reverse complement strand
GTCGGAGAGCTTCAGAGCCGCGGCGCCGAGGGAGAAGCCGTATGTGTTGTAAAGCAGTTGTCCAAAAAGGTTCCGCTTTTCGAACGTTTTTGTCTACAACTACTTATGCCAATCCTTTCGTATCTCGGTTTTTTTATAGGTGGTGTACGGCGATCCCTTGGCAATAAAGGATCGCGCTCTCCGGCTTTCCCGCAGGGTAAAAAACATGGCGTAAAACAGACAAGATCCTTATACTCACCCGCGGTAAAATCCGGATTGGATTGCGAATATTCTGTTTTTGCTATATTTTTAGACACTTTAACTCTCTTCGCCATGTTTTTTATTCAACGATAGGGTTTACATTGTCAGGCCTTGCCGGCGACCTTCAGCATAATTGCATTTTGTACATGCATCCGGTTCTCGGCCTGATCAAAAACGATCGATGCTTTCGACTCCATAACATCATCGGTTGTTTCCACTCCCCTTTCGGCTGGAAGACAATGCATGAACAGCGTATTTTTGCCGGTGGCAGCCATCAGTTCGGTGTTGACCTGGAAACCCTTGAATCTCAACGTTCTTTCGGCGGCTTCATGCTTCTGTCCCATGGAGGCCCAGACATCCGTGTATATCATGTCGGCACCCTTTACCGCGGCCTTCGGGTCGTGGGTTATTTCGATTTCGGACAGGCCCGCTTGTCTGGCAAGGTCTACGGTTTTCGCATCCGGGGTATATCCCTCCGGGCAGGCGCACACGAAATGCAGGGGCAGGCGAGAAGCCAGGTTGAGCCATGAATGCACGACATTGTTACCATCCCCCACATAGACGATTTTCAGATCGGAGACGGACAGTCCGCGTTCTCGGAGCGTGAATATATCCGCCATGATCTGGCAGGGGTGGTTGTAGTCGGTGAGGGCGTTGATCACTGGAATATCGGCATAAAGGGCCATTTCCAGGATGTGCTCATGCCGGAAAAGGCGGGCCACGATCATATCATTAAAGCGGCTGATGACCCGCGCGATATCCTTGACGGCCTCCCTTTTTCCAATGGATATATCGTCGGGGCTCAGGTAGATGACCTGGCCGCCGAGCCTGGAAAACCCTGTTTCAAAAGAGATTCGGGTTCGGGCCGACGGTTTCGCAAATATCATCGCCAGGGAATGGTCCCTAAACGGCTTGTAATCTTCCCTGGCTTTCAATCGGGCTTTGACTTCTGCCGCCAGATGCATGATCTCCGTAATTTGATCTTCGCTGAAATCGGAAATATGAAGAAAGTCACGTTTCACCGGTTACCTCCTGAATTGGTTAAATGGTTATAGATAGTGTCCTCTTCGCCATGTTTTTTATGCAAATATAGGGTTTACTATGCAACTACAGAGTTTCGACAACAGGCACCCTCGGAGCGGGTTTTGCCCCGCGGCTCTGATCCAGCATATACCGGTTGAAACGTCTTACATGGCTTTGCACCAGTGAGCGCACAACCGTTGCCCGCCTTTGTTCGATGGCCTCGATAATGTCACATAAATCAGTATAATTTTCCCTCATGGTCGGTTCGTCCCGCAAGGGGTGTGCTTTATAGTAGCGTTGGATATTGCCATGGACCATTTTTAATACGAAGGCATAGACCGTATTCCCACTTGCTCTGGCAATGGCGATGTGAATAGCGTTATCGACCTTATAGAAATTTTCCCAGGCCGCTATTCCGGTATCGACGTGGCCGGCGGCAATTTTCAACATCCGCTTCATTTTCTGGATATCTTCCGGTGTGGCCCGTTTGGCTGCGAGGGCCGCCGCATTCCCTTCCACCCCTTCCCGGAACTCTGCAATTTCCTCTAGGGAAACCTTATTGTGTTGAATCAACAAAGCGAGGTTTTCGGTTACCGGTTCGGTGTCGATGCGTTTGACCATCGCACCACCGCTGACACCGAGACGGATATCGATCAGGCCCTTTTGTTCTAGCACCCGCAGCGCTTCCCGAAGCGATGCCCGGCTTGTCTGAAAAATTTCTACCAGATCCCGCTGGGGCGGTAATTTGTCGCCGACTTTCAGGCGGCCATCCAAGATGGCCGTTTCAATCTGATTGACCAGATCTTCGAAAATCCGGTTGTGATTTGTTTTTTGAAACATATCCTGAATCCCGATTTGCCGGAAAAACGGTGATGGCTGATTGCAGCCATTTCCAAAATGGCAAGCGCTCATGTTGGAATGGGTTACCCATTATCCGGTTTAATTGTATTTGTCAATAGCAGGACAAGGGCAAAGGGTCGTTATGTGGAAAAACAGTCCTGATTCATGGTTCGATTGACAGAAGGAGGGGCTCCCGGTTATTATACCCATCTTATTTTGTTCGGTATAAAGGGGAACATTCATCGCCATGGAACCATCAATCAACTTCAAAGGATATTTAACGTTTGAGGACAGCCTCACCATCCAAAAGGCGGTCCGCAAACAGTATCCGTTTTTGAGAAACGGTCTCTTGACTCTGGCTATCCTGGGCATTACAGCCTTTTTGCTCTCCAGGTTGGAGATAAGTCTTTTCTACGCAATATTGATGATGTTGTTTCTGGGGATGTTCATGGCCATCGTCTTCCGGGTAATGCAGGTGTCGGCCAAACGATCGCAGAAACAGGCATACGCCGAGGCATGTGTGCGGCGAACGGGAACCCTCGACAGTAAAGCCATCAAGGTAAGCAGGAATCAAAACACCACCCGTATCACCTGGGACCGGTTTGACCGTATGATTGAACGGGATGGTATCGTCGCCATTGTCAAAGACAAGGATTACCTGGGGTTCGCAGCATACATGTTTACCTCCGAATCCGACTGGAAGGCGGCTCAAGATTTAATCGCGCGGCAATACGAGCGATGATTGGATGGTGGAAACCGGAATGAAATTGATCAAAATAATATCGGCCGGCCTGACGGACACGGAGCGCACTGCATTGAA
>CAZKYZ010000501.1:0-2939 GCA_964557055.1 uncultured Desulfobacterales bacterium | reverse complement strand
TGAATTCGTTGGTTTCTTTATTCCAGGCGAGAATCGCCTTAGCCCTGGCTCCGCCGGCTGAAGTCCCGACCCGGAGGATATCATTGATTGCTTCTCGGTGGTCGTCACCGGAGAAAACGCCGCCGAATCCGGCACGTTCGTCAAGGATCTGGTTTGCCAGGTCGATGAGACTTGCCACCTCAACTGCTCGCTTGCTGGTTGGCGGTCCGAGTGTGGCCGGCTGATACTCGAGAGCCCCCATGCCGCGACTGCCGACATAACAGAGACGTTCCACTGGATGAAAACTCTCTGCGGTTCGTCCCTGCGACGCAAGCCAAGCGTCAATGATCGTATTACCGTATCTGTCCGGAAGCGAGTCTGCAACCAATCCCGGCAACCCTTTGAAGGTGTTCCGCGAAAGCGCCGGAAACTCATAGGGAAACTCACCAAGCGGCATCATGAGCGGCGCCAACTGAATGCCGCCACGCAGGAAATCAGGCGCGTATTGGAAGACCCCAATCTCCCTGTCCTCAAGCCAGGTGACGGCGCCGATTACACTACCCCAGAGAACGACGCGTGCATCATTATTCATCATCGGCCTCGCCGTCACCCCACGACCAAGTCGGGAGTTCATCAATAGATTTAGCAGGACGTGCCCGCTTTCGCTCTCCGGCGCTCATGCCGACCCGTTCGATTGGTCTCACAGTTGGATCCGGCAGCAGGGCTTCAAGGTTTTGTTGTATACTAAGCGCCATCATAACCCGAATGAATGTATCCATGGAAACACCTTGGCCCTTCTCAAGCCGACCGATGGTTCTTGGCGAGACGCCGGCTTCCTCAGCGAGTTGTGCTTGGGTTATGTTACGGGAAAGCCTTATGCTTTCCAGGCGCTTGCAGAGGGCGGCTTCGATCTGATCGCTCGTTGCAATCGAAAAATCGATTTTATAAGACATTTTTTGCTGCTTAACCTCCATTTACAGTTATAATCAGTAATATATTACCAATTTAGTGGTTAGTCAAGTGTAATTCATAAATAGCAATTGATTGCTAATTATTAGGTTAATATCCTGTTTGCAGGCATAATGTTACCGATTATACCATGTCGGTATGGCCACTAAAAAAATAAGCTGCCTTCAGGTTGAGTTGTAAGCAGTCTCGACTCTTTATGGCTCGTCATTGGGTTCTGTTTGCGACCCCTTGACGAAGAGAACCGTTCCAGTTTACATAACACCACCATGCAAAAAACCGGAAAAAAATACAAAATCATCTTTTCGGGAAAGCTGTTGCCGGGGCGAAATCCCCAAGCCGCAACACAGCAGGTACGGAAGCATTTTCCCAACGGCGATCGCCTTGTTGCACTGGTAACCGGCAAACGGGCGGCCGTCTTGAAGAAAAACACATCTCTGGAGACGGCCAGGAAAATAAAGGCCCTCGGTGAGCAATGCGGGATCGTACTGGTCATCCAGCCCATGGAAGCCGGTATTGCTGCTTTGCAGAATGCTGCACCATCCGCGTCAGGAAAGAAGCCACCGGTAAACCCTCAGGAAATGGCTACCTGTCCCTGGTGCGGTCACTGGCAGGCTGTTTCCAAAGATTGCGGCAGGTGCCGGAAGCCGCTGTCCGGTGCCCGGAATGCTCTGTCGGCACTGCGGCAGCCCGTAAATCATTCCAATACGGGCGTTCCGAAATCGAAGAAATCCTTTCGAGAAAAGTTCCGCTCTTTCCGGATTGCGGTGCTGCTGCTTATCCTGGCCGCCGTGGGTTTAACGACCTGGCACAACGAGCGGGATGCTACAGACTGGAAGGAATCGCTTCACGTGGTGGTGTACCCCATTAATGGCGATGACAGTCCGGACATCGCTGCCTTCATCGGAACCCTGGATGATGGTTCATTTGATGTTGTCGAAAATTTCTTCCAGGCACAGGCAGCTTCTTATGGCGTAGAACTGGCGGAACCTTTCATCTTTTCCCTGGCTCCGGAAGTTAAGGCTCAACCGCCTGAACCCCCGCGAAGCGGCGGCAAGCTGGACATTGTCTGGTGGAGTTTAAAACTTCGCTACTGGGTATTTACGTCCGATACCTATAAAGACCAGTCGATATCTCCATCCATCCGGGTGTTTGTTGTCTATCATGAGGCCACCGGCAACAGGACGCTTCAGGAGTCTCTGGGACTGAAAAAAAGCCGTACCGGGATTGTACATGCATTCGCAGATTATCAGATGGCTGGCCAGAACAAAGTCGTTATCGCCCATGAAGTGATGCACACCCTCGGCGCGACGGACAAGTACAGCATGCAGACCCTGAAACCCGATTTCCCCGATGGCTTCGCCGCCCCGCAGCAAAAACCACTATACCCCCAGACCCGTGCTGAAATTATGGGAAGCCGTATCCCCGTCACCGATAGAAAGTGGGAAATGCCGCCCAGCCTGGATTTTGTGGCAATCGGGGAAAAGACGGCAGCGGAGATCAGGTGGGTGTCGCTGCCGGATTAGTTGCGTTGAATTATTACCTGCCTCAAATCCTGATCCCTGTTTTCTGGGTCATAGGCCCGTCCTTGTGATATCCAAGGCACTTTTCTGTCAAGATTATGAACCTGACACGGCTGTGTTTCTTGCAACCGAAATACGGGGAATCCAATATTATTGCTTTTATTTCTGATTCATTAAGAGTATATACTCTTATCGGCATAATTCTGCAGCTTTGCAAGAGCCTCAATATCGTTTGCTTGGGGTGCTGTTTTCCGATCTGCTACAGACTTGCCATGATGACTTGACTAACCGGAAATTCGTTGAAAACAAACGCAAAGGAGATGATAGTTATGGCTCAAATGACGGAACGCATGCAGGAACTTTTTCTCAAGGTTCACCCCGTGGTACTGGCAACCGTAAGTGAAGATGGCACCCCCAATGCTGTACCGGTTGGGGCAAAAAAGATTATCGATGGTGAGACGATTCTCATCT
>CAZKYZ010000500.1:0-2941 GCA_964557055.1 uncultured Desulfobacterales bacterium | reverse complement strand
GCTCTCCCAGCTGAGCTACAGCCCCGATGAAAAATCGACTATTACCAAACCAGTCGCCCCGCTGTCAACACTAAATTGTCGGATGTAAACAGTGTCACCCCGCTGAAATTTACCAGATGCAATTCAGCTGGCTGGTCCGCCCCATTATCCTCTTGACATTCACAAAGCGATTGTTTATTAATTTATCCATCAACTGATGGAAACAATGCATGGGATGCTTTTGATGGAATCCCGACAGGCATTCCGTCGATTCACATTTCCAAAATGGTAAGCGCCAACTCAGGTTCCATATGCAATCACCCTTGGATAAAGCCCGTAAAGACCCCGGATCCATGAAGGCCAGGATTCTGACCGCCGCCCGGAAACTGTTCGGAGAATTCGGGTACGCCTCCACCACCACCCGGATGATCGCTAAGGAAGTCGGGATCGATATATCCACCTTGTATTACCACTGGGGTGAGAAAAACGACCTGTATGAGGCGGTTATCACGGACCTCAACGATGAAATCCAGAGTCAGCTCAAGGGAATCGAGAAACTGGCCAAGGGCAAAACCATGAAGGCGCGTATAGAGATCGCCATCGAAAATATCTGCGATTACCTCTTCGAGCACCCGGAAGCGGCCAATCTGATTCTTTACCGTTATTTTACCAAAAACAGCCAGGGGCAGGACATCGATATCCGTATTCCTGAATATATCAACAATATCGCAGTTGCCATGGGGCTGGCACTTGATCGCCGGCATATTTCCCCCCAGGCCAAGGCCCGCGTTCTGGCGGTTTGGAATTCGGTTTTCAACTTCATTTCCGGGGAGAATTTTTTTCGGCCCATGCTCGAGGTGGACCATGAGGAGTATATACAGGTGGTGAAGGACACGCTCAAGTTTGTTCTTGTTCCCGCGTTCGACAAGCTGAATGGAAGAAAAGAGAAAGGGTTCGAGGATTCGAGGGGTCAGGGGGCCGAGGGATAAAAGAGAAAGGGTTCAAGGATCCGAGGGGTCAAGGGTTCAAGTGAAAAGATAAAACCGTAAAACCATAAATACCGGGGCAGAGGGATAAAACAGATAGGGTCCAAGGATCCGAAGGATCAAGTAAAAACCGAAACCGGAATACTTAAAACGTAAGACCCCAAATCTGTATCCCGCAGACGCAGGAAGGGACTAAAAAATCATAACCGGAAATTTGTGTCTGGTGAGCGATGAAGGACCGTGGGAGAACGGCAGGGCTCTATGAACTGACAGTTTGTTCACTTGACCCCTTGGACCCTTGAGTCCTGGAACCCTTATCCATAGAATCCGTACCAGTCCAATAAAATAGTAAGATTGCAATTTCGCATACGTTAGCAAACCAAAAACAGGAGGGTGAATTATGGCACTGAACTTAGACGCGATCGGAAAGCCGATCGGTCCCCTTACCAAGGACTATACCTGGAAAGATGTTGTCCTGTACGCCCTTGGTGTAGGGGCGGGCTTTTCCGATCTGGATTACTGCTACGAAAAAAATCTGAAGGTTATCCCGAGCTTTTCCATTGCGGCGGTGTTCGAATTTCTGTCCCTGATGGGAGCCGGTTCCAACGTTAACCTGGCCGGTATCCTGCATGGAGAGCAGGAGCTTGTGTTTCATAACCCGATACCCACCAAAGGGACCTTGGTTACCGAAGGAAAGTTGCTCAACTACTATGACAAGGGCAAGAAAAAGGGCGCCCTTGTAGTGGGCGAAAGTGTTACCCGCGATGCCAATGGAAAGAAACTGTTCACCAGTACAGTGACGGTTTTTTCCCGGCTGGACGGGGGCTTCGGGGGAGAAAACGCTCCCAAAAAAGAAGTCGAAATTCCGGATCGGGACCCTGATTTTGTGGTCACGGCAAATCCGTCTCCAGACCAGCCGCTTTTATACCGGCTTTCCGGCGATATCTTCGATCTGCACGTCAATCCGGAGTTCGCCAAAATGGCCGGCTTTGACCATCCGATTATGCATGGTCTCTGCACCCACGGGTTTGCCTGCCGGGCGCTCATCGAAAGCCTCGTACCGGGCGAGCCGGAAAAAGTGCGGCGCATGAACTGCCGCTTTTCCAAAACGCTTTACCCGGGTGAGGGGATCAAAACCCTGATCTGGAAGACCGAAGAGGGCAAGGCTGTCTGGCGGGTCGTCAATGTGGGCAACGACGAAGTGGTCATCGATTTGGGTGAATTCGAATATGGCGACATCCCCGAAGACAAGATCCGTTTTGACGACCGGGTGGCTATCATCACCGGCGCCGGCGCCGGCCTGGGTAGAACCTATGCCCTGGAACTGGCCGCCAGAGGTGCCAAGGTGGTGGTTAACGATCTTGGCGGAGCCCGGGATGGGTCCGGGGAAGGTTCTGCTTCTCCCGCCGATGAGGTCGTACAGGAAATTCAGGCTGCCGGCGGTCAAGCCGTTGCCAACTACGACAATGTCGCCACCAAGGAAGGCGGCGAGAACATTGTTAAAACCGCCCTGGACAATTTCGGAACGGTAGACATCGTCATCAACAACGCGGGTATCCTGCGGGACAAGAGTTTTTTGAAAATGGATCCCGAAAACTGGCAGGCTGTCCTGAATGTGCATCTGCACGGGGCCTACAACGTCACCCGGCCGGCTTTTGCCGTTATGAAAGAAAAAGGCTACGGCCGTATCGTGATGACCACATCGGCGGCCGGTCTGTACGGCAATTTCGGACAGACCAACTACAGTTCTGCTAAAATGGCCCTGGTCGGGTTCATGAACACCCTTAAGCTGGAAGGACAGAAGTACGATATCCGCGTGAATACTGTTGCTCCGGTGGCGGCCAGCCGTTTGACCGAGGATGTTCTGCCCCCGGATCTTCTGGACAAGATGAAACCTGAATTTGTGGCTCCCCTGACGCTTTATCTCTGTTCGCAAAATTGCCAGGAAACGGGCAATATTTATAACGCCGGCATGG
>CAZKYZ010000499.1:0-2945 GCA_964557055.1 uncultured Desulfobacterales bacterium | reverse complement strand
GAATTTCCCCCCAGACAGCATCGGAGTTGTTAATCACCGACAATACATGCCCCGCCATTACATGGAAGGCTCCTTTGGCAATGCAGGCGTTCGCTCCTATCTTTCGAAAGTCAACCGCCAACTCCGGAACGGCTGCGGACAGCAACGAGATAAAACAGTCATCCATGGATTTCATGTTGCGGACGATTTCACACAGCCGGGTGCCTTCAATTTTCGGCATGATCAGATCGATGAACATGAAGTCCGGCGTGTATTGGGAGAGTATATCAATCGCGGCAAGGCCGTCTTCCGCAGTAACGACTTCATGCCCTTCCTTTTCGAGAAGGGTATGCATGTATTTCAGCAGCAGTCGGTTGTCATCGACCAGAAGAATTTTTCGTTTCATGTATACGGGTTCCGTTGGCATATCTTTCATACTATAGCATGTTTATATAAACGGGTTCAAGCTATCTGTGCCGGTAATGCGGTAAGCGCGACGGTTGATATGGGTTTGGATGCGCTAACGGCGAACCGGCCCGATGCCTATGGGCGCTGCCTCGGGTGGAGGGCCGTGAAATGGGCTTGACCCAAAAGGCGGGATTTCGAATTGTCATGGTGTGTTTTTACGCATAATAATCAGAAGGTTACTTTTCGTTCGGACATGTGTGACTAGGATTCCGGCGACGATCAGGATAAGGGCGGCCAGCATGTTGACAGTGACCGGCTCGGATAGGATCAGGTTGCCCAGCAGGACACCGGTTACGGGCATGACAAACACAAAACTGTGGACCGATACCGGTCCGTAGCTGGCAATCATGCTGTTCCAGGCAATAAAACCAAAAGAGGCGGTGACAAGCCCCTGGTACAACAAGGCACTGAAAACCTGGAGGGTCAGGTTCCGAATGAAACTTTCGTCAAAAAAACAGGCTTCCGCCAGAACGAAAGGTATTGATATTACCATGGAATACAAAACGATTTGAAACGGATCAAAATCGGAAACAATTTTTTTCAGGTAAATGGTATTACAGGCCCATACGATGGTAGCTAGCAAAACGATGGTGTCTCCGGACTGGAAATCGGCGTTTAGCGACTGGTCCGCGAATAAAAAGACAACGCCTGAAAAACCGAGCAGCATGCCCACCAGTTTTTTTGTTGTGATGCGTTCGCCCGGAATAAAAAAGTGGGCCAGCAGCAGCACAAAAAACGGCAGAAGATTTACCAGCAGGGTCCCCCGGGATGCGGAGGTTTTGCTCAAACCTAGGTAGTACAGGGAAAGTTGGACAGTGAAAATGATCGAGAAAAGAGAGACCTGCCCCCATTGGCGGGTAGTCATGCGGAATTTTTTTTGGCGCCATTTTGCCCAGATCGAAATAGCTGCCGCTGCAATGCAAAAACGCAATGCGGCTGATGTAAACACCCCGATTCCGGTGAAAGCGACTTTAATGGCGACCGCGTTGGCGCCGAAGAGGATGCACAAAAACATCAGGAAAAAAGCAGCCCCTAAATCTATATTGGCGGGCCCCTGATCAGATGTGTGATTCATAAAGCCATTCTTGTAACGTCGGCAGGTGGTCGATGGTACCCCGGATGGGGTTCCAAACACACTGGGCATTCAGTTCCACGCCTTCCTGAATGATGGAAACGGGGCGGTCGGAGGAAACGACGACGACAATGACATTTCTGTGCTCAGCGGTAAACCGCAGGGCGGAGTTAAAGCGTGCTCCGCGGGAGCGGTCCTCGGTTTGGAGCGCTTTCCCGTCCAGAAGGCAGGCAAACCCGTGAAGCTGGAGGTCTGCACCGATATGGATAGCCCCATCTATTCTTGCCAGAGACTGGGCGAGCTTCAGCATACTTTTTTCCCGAAGATCCAATGGTTGCTGCAGGCAGTGACCGGAAAGGAAAACCGGCGAATCCTGCAAGTCGATAACGATGGTGCAGCCACGTTTGCTGGCTTCGGCATGATGAACGATTCGGGTCGCTATTTGAAACAAGAGGTGGACTTGCTGGGGGTCAATATCTGACTCAATCAGGGCTTCTTCCAACTGAACCATCCTGGCCCGATAGGTCGTGGAGTGGAATCCGTCGTCGGAAAAACTGCAGACCGGCTCAGAACCAATAAACAAAAAACCGTGCTTTCCCCTGAAATGGGCGGCGATACAAAAATCGGAGATTTCTCCGACAGCGATTCCGTGGATGTTCAACCCATCGGAAATGAGCATTCGCGGAGTTCCCTCGACACACTGGAGGAGTTTGCGTACATGTTTATAATTTTTCAGTTCCGGCAGATCCGCCAGTGGAAACCGTGCTAAAAATTCGATTCGCTCAAGGGACGCCGGTTCCACGAACACCAGTTTGCCCACAGGCCATTCGCCCTCTTCAGGTGTGATGGAAATGCCAAGCACAGATTCCAGGATCGCATACACACGGATATTTGAATCCCACCCCAGGGACAGATTCATCTGGTCCAGGATATAGTCCCGAACGGCGTGGGTGGCATACTCGCGCAGAAATTGGCCGGAGATTCCGGTGTACAGGCTCTCCTCGTTGGCTATATCGTGGGAAAGGCGCCAAGCAGCATTTTCCAGCCATCGTTGTGTCGGGCCTGTCGAGCACATATCCGGGTGATGTTCTGTAAACCAGCGCTGATATAAGACCGGACGGGAATGGCATCCATAGGAGATTAACCCAGCCAGCTCGAGGTTTTCGGCAGGGTGTATATGGCCATATTTCTGCAAATGCGCCTGGTGGGGAGTTTTGTCGCGCCAGGCTCTGGAATCGAGATACTGCTTTTTAAACTTCGGTTCATGGCCGCGCAGCAGACCCTGCGGGTCATATACATGCATTTCTTCGTCCCAAGAGCGTGTGAAAATCAGGGAAGCGCGGGACGGCTGGGAAAAGTGGGACAGCCCTCCTTGTAGTCCGTCATGGATATCGAAAATGCACTGCTTTGGAAAAGCAAGAATATT
>CAZKYZ010000498.1:0-2948 GCA_964557055.1 uncultured Desulfobacterales bacterium | reverse complement strand
ATTTACAGCCACTTTCGCTCTCTTCGCCATGTTTTTTATGCAACTATAGGGTCAAGAAAGGGCTTGAGACACTTGCCGATTTCAGATATATGCCAGGAGAGGCAAAATCAGCCCCGAATAAAAACATCGTAATGGATTGCAAAGGAAGGTAAACCCTGGCCCGCTCCGACGTTCATCCCGTTCATCGTTTCCATTCCTGGCAGGTGTGGCCGGGATCATATGGAAATCCGCCGCCGGACGGAAATTTCCCATACCCCGCTTCCTCCGGTTTGCGGATCAGGCCGGACACGCCCATCGCCTCGATGGGGTCCTGCTTTGCCAGGGAAATCCGCAAAGAGCTGTTGAAGTCCGGCTATGCCTACATCACCGAGGAGCGCGATCATCCGGCCGCCGTCCATGCCAGTGCCGCTTGGGAAAGATTGTACAGCACCTTTTCCATGCGCCAGATTTTCGAGTACACCTTTGAGAACTGGCAGCCCGACCTGCGCTGGTGGCGGACCCCGGAGTCGGGCAGAATACAGGACCCCTACCGGCGAATTATCCTGTACGATACCCTGGCGCAGGCCCGCAAGGATTTCGATAACCACATCCGTTGTTCCCGGAAAGCCCTCACCCGGGCCCGGGTTCTGATCCTGACACTCGGATTGACGGAAATCTGGGCCGATAAAAAAGACGGAGCGGTAATCTGCCTGCCCTCCGGTCCGTATGTCAATGAAGGCGGAGATATGACTCGCTATGAATTCCGGGTGAGCCGCTACAGGGAGAACCTGGCCAACCTGGAGCGGATCCATGCGATCATGGCGGAATACAACCCGGCCTGCCAGCTGCTGGTGACCGTATCTCCGGTTCACCTGTGGGCGACCTTCCGGGAGGACCGCGACGTTATCAGTGCCAGCTGCAACTCTAAATCGACACTCCGGGCTGCAGCCGACGAGCTGGCCACATCCCATGACAATGTGCACTATTTTCCGGCTTATGAGATGGCGACCATTTATCGTCCGATGGTCGGCGGTTCGATCTATAAGGAGGGCAAAGAAAATTTCCATATGAACCGCGAGACCGTGAAATTCATCATGGGCCAGTTTTTCCGGATGTATTCCTCCCGGTGAAGAAGGGCCGCAGACGTTTCACAAGAATTTCCGTATGGTTGCGGCACAGGACAAAAGGCGTATTGTCGCGAAAATATGACGGGGAGAGCCAACCCGGCCACAGGGGTTTGTTTTCGGTTGACTAATGACCGAGAATCGGTCAGAATCCTCTTTTTTCGAATCGACGGGGCAGAGCCATTCTGCCAATGGTTTTTAATCAAAATAGAAGCCATTTTAAAAAAAATGATCGTCATACCGGGCCTGATCCGGTATCCAGTAAATGCTTGGATTCCGGCTTTCGCCGGAATGACAACCTTGCGGGTATGTAATCGCCGGCGTAATTTGATGAAAGACAATGAAATTCGAACCGGTTATCGGGCTTGAAGTACATGCCCAGTTAAAAACGAAGACGAAGATATTCTGCGGCTGCTCAACCGTTTTCGGCGCCCCTCCCAACACCCATACCTGTCCGGTCTGTTTGGGAATGCCCGGGGTGCTGCCCGTCCTCAACAGAAAGGTGGTGGAATACACCCTGCGGATGGCCATGGCCACCGGCTGCAGCGTCAATGCCGGCAGCCGTTTTGCCCGTAAGAATTATTTTTACCCGGACCTTCCCAAGGGATATCAGATTTCCCAGTATGAACTGCCCATCGCCGAGAACGGTCATATTGACATTGATGACGATGGCCGCACACAGCGGATCGGCATCACCCGGATCCATATGGAAGAGGACGCCGGAAAGCTGATCCACGACCCCGGCGCCGCCGTCTCCCGGGTTGATTACAACCGTACCGGTGTTCCCCTCATGGAAATCGTGAGCGAACCGGACATCCGCACCCCGGAGCAGGCCGGTGCCTACCTGCGCAAGCTGCGTGCCATCGTTCGTTATATCGACGTCAGCGACGGCAACCTGGAAGAGGGCAGCTTTCGATGTGATGCCAACATTTCCATCCGACCGAAGGGCGACACCCCGTTGGGTACCCGGGCGGAAATTAAAAATCTCAATTCGTTTAAAAACGTGGAACGGGCCATTGCTTTCGAGATCGAACGCCAGAAGGAAGTAATCGCCGACGGTGGTACGGTGGTCCAGGAAACGCGGTTGTGGGACCCGGAACAAAACCGCACCGTTTCCATGCGGGGCAAGGAAGATGCCCATGATTACCGCTATTTCCCGGATCCGGATCTGCTGCCCCTGCGGGTAGACACGACCTGGGTAACCGCTGTAAAAGGGGCCCTGCCGGAGCTGCCGGACGAGAAGCGGCCGCGTTTTCAGGCCGTTTACGGCCTGTCCGGCGACGATGCCGCCGTCCTCACCGCCAGCCGCGAACTGGCCGATTATTTTGAGGAGGTGCTTGGCCATTTCCCGCAGCCCAAGGCTGTCTGCAACTGGGTGATGGGGCCGCTGGTGGGATTGTTGAACAGCCGGGGCCAGGACATTACGGCGTCTCCCATTTCACCGCAATACCTGGCACAGCTCCTAATGCTGATCGACAAAGGAACGATCAGCGGGAAAATCGCCAAAACCGTGTTTGATGAAATGGCCGTGTGCCCCGATTCACCGGAAGCGATCGTTCGGGAAAAGGGTCTGGTGCAGATGAGCGACACCAGCGAGATGGAAGCTATTGTCGCGGCGGTTCTGGAACGCTCTCCCCGGGAGGTGAATGCCTATCGGTCCGGAAAGAAAAAACTGATGGGTTATTTTGTGGGGCAGGTGATGAAAGAGACCCGGGGAAAAGCCAACCCCGGGATCGTCAATGAACTGTTACAGCAAAAATTGGCGCCCTGAAAGTAAAAATACGGCGACGAAATTTACGAATTACAGAATCCAATCACAGGAGGATATCAGTGAAGGTTTATCCA
>CAZKYZ010000497.1:0-2954 GCA_964557055.1 uncultured Desulfobacterales bacterium | reverse complement strand
CGTCCATGGAGGACCTGAAAGACATTTCGGTATCGCGGGTAATCGAGTAGCTATTGTCTATACATCAAATCGTTACGTGATTTTATTATGAAAACGAAATTTCTTTTTGTCTGTTTCTTTTCCATCATAGCGAACATACTATCCGGTGATCCGGTGCTGTCACTGGATTCCGAGTGGGTGACCGTGGAAGGGATTGCTCCCATTGAAAATGTCACCAAACAGGAAGCCTGCAAAATGGCCATCGCCAATGCCAGGCGGGAGGCCGTCGAGAGAGTCGTGGGTGTCGACATCCTGTCGGAAACCATGGTGATCAACTACCATATGTCCGGCGATGTCATCCGCACCATTCCGCATGGAAAGGTGATTGGGCAGGAGATTATCAAGGAAGAAATCGAACTGATACCGGCCAAGAACAAAGGAGAGGCGCCCTACCTGGCCTATAAAGTCACGATGCGAGTCAACGTGATCAAGGAAAAAGGGCAAACCGATGTCTTTTTTCGGCTCGAGGCAGAGCTCAACCGAACCGTTTTCAGGGAGGGGGATCCCATGGAGATCAGGGTGACCCCCAGCAGGGACTGTTATCTCTCGATTTTCAACCTCCTGGAGGATGAAACGGCCATTATTCTGTTTCCCAACCGGTTCAAACAAAACAATTTCGTCAAGGCCAACACCACCTTTACTTTTCCTGACGACGCGGACAGGAAAAAAGGGATCAGCCTGGAAGCTTTTTTAGGGGCAGGCAAAGAAAAAGAGGATGAAATCATTCACATCCTTGCCTTGAAGGAGCCCCTGCATTTTAACACGGCCAGGTTCCAGGAGGGCATTTACGGTATCTACGACGGACGATCTGCCATGGTGAGCGATCTGGTCAAGAATATCGTGGGCATCCCGCTCTCTGATCGGGCCGAGAAGTTTATTCAATACCGTATCACCAAATAAAAAGCGACAGGGTCGCGTAATACAAAATCATTCTTACGATTTTATCTTGGAGAACCGATATGAATCGACTGCAAACGATGTTGATCCTGTTTCTCAGCCTTTGTGTAGGCAGCTTTTTTATGACCGGGACGGCTTTTTCCCAGGAGAACTGGTATGCCAAGGCCGATATTACTAAGAACCAACCCGTGGTCAAGTCCCTGCCCGAAGAAAAGATACCGGTTGAAACCGTGAAGGGAAAAGAAGGTGGGGGCGGCAAAATTCTTTGGGGGCTTCTGGGGGTGGTGCGGGGGGGCGGCATCGCTGCCGGTGGTGGCGGTGGCGGGGGCGGTGGCGGCGGGGGTGGTGGTGATGACGACGGATCCACCGGTGATGTCGTCGTTTCCTGGTAAACGATTTGTGATGGGTTCTGTTTAACCCACCCTCATGGAAACGGGTTGATCATCGTTATCACGGATTTAACCCATAATAACAAAACCGTTTTTGGCTCCGCTTCAATATTTTGGGGGAAACCGATGAAACCTACAAGCGAGAGACAATTTTTAAACAACCGAACGTTGCTCATGGTTACCATTTTGTTTTTTATCTGCATCCTGACGGCATGTGAAGGCAGTAACGATCTTTCCGACAACACATCCACTCACGATACAGGTTCCGTAGCTTTCAATGTTGTGTGGAATCAGGGTTTGGGTAGCGACACGGATTACCAGGCCATGGCAGTTGTTTGTGGAAATGAGCCAGAGCAGGTCAGCACCGTCCGTGCAGCGATTGTCAACACTGAAACATCGGTCGTCAAACAGGGTGGTCCCTGGGATTGCACGCCCCCTTCGGGGACCATTCAAGGCGTACCAATTGGGTCTGATTATACCATTTTATTTTATGGGTTCAATGAATCGGGCCGAACAACATACAGTGGTGTAAAGTTAGGCATTTCTGTAAACACCGGCATTAACGACATCGGCACTATCGACGCAAATCAGTTTTTTACACAAATCACTTCTCCTGCGGACGAGTCTTCCAATATCGATCCTGACCTTGCCCGTTTCGAGTGGGATTATGCTCCAGGGGCTGCTGGATATCAGCTTTGGATTTCAGAATCGGATAATATTTTTTCAGATCCGCTGATTTTTGATTGCGACGGTCTTGATTTTACCGTGCCTGCCGGTATTCTGGATGCGAACACAACCTACTACTGGACAGTCTGGTCCATAGATATCTACGAAAACAGAAGCTGGTGGTATCGTTACCCCCTTAGCTTTACGACCGCTTCGGCTACCATGGATGATAACTACGAAAACAACGATTCGATTGACGCAGCGTTTGATTTGCCTCGGAATGTGGACTTGTCCTCAATAGACGGACCCGGCATAGCCGTTTCCCAGAATTTTGATTTCTATAAAATGGTTGTGCCCTACAATAGTGCGAATTTAGTGATTAGTTGTACTTTTATTCATAACTTCGGGGACATCGATATGGAGCTTTTTGATGCCGGCGGCAATTTTCTCGATGGAAGTTGGACCACTTTCGATAATGAATATATCTACTTTGAACATGCTGGCGGACCGGCAACCTACTATGTTGTAGTTGGGCTTTTCGACGATGAGTCTAGCCCTTCAAATATATACGATCTGAAGTGGACGGCGCAATAAGCCTTTCCTTTAACAGGCTATTGTGACCAGGATTGCTTAGATTTTAGGTTAAGAATATTTTAGCTAAAAATCACTTTCAATAAAACCTTCACAGGATTTTATTTCTAATGCCGGGACTTTTTTTGTCTCTTTACAACAGCGTTACGATGAAATAACCTGCCTTTATGCTTCAGGAACTCTCCATCCGCCAGTTTGCCATCATCGACGATATCCGCATCACTTTTGAGAACGGTCTGACCATCCTGAGCGGCGAGACCGGGGCCGGCAAATCCATCATCATCAACGCCGTCAATCTCCTCCTGGGGAGCCGGGCTTCCGAAAAAATGATCCGGACCGGGGCTGAAACCGCGGAAGTCGAGGCGCTGTTCC
>CAZKYZ010000496.1:0-2955 GCA_964557055.1 uncultured Desulfobacterales bacterium | reverse complement strand
CCTGTTTGCTTCAATTTTTTCTGTGTATACGGGGAAGTTTTGTTTGTTTTTAAAGCTGCCATTAATCCTGACAACTATTGAAATTTTGTAATAGAATTGTTCTTTGTTGCTCACATCAAGTGATTTACTAAGCATTTTCGCGATGGATATGTTCCCTTCGCCAATTTTCAGCTTTTGTGCGGCGGCATTTACATATTCATCAATCCCGTCTTTTTCAAAGGGGATTTGCAAATTGTTAAGTATTAGTTCCAAAGGAAGGCTCAAAAGGGCTTCAAGTTTTTCAATAAATGCTCCTGACCCAAAAGACGACCAGTTCGTTCGCGTCTCCCGATTGCCCGTGTATAACGCCGGTGGGTTTCACCAATCGCAAGTTTTAAACGGGAGCATTACCAGTTTGTTAAATATTGAAGGGTTATTTTCAGTGTAGACAAACACTTTTGTACTTGTCGAATACCCTATCGTAAGTACCATTGTAGATGGCACACCGAATACGAAGCATCTCGTTACCTGTTTCCTTTACCCACCATGCCCCTGAACGCTTCATTCGTGTATGACAAATAAATTTGTTTGCAGATTCAATCCCCCCGCTTCCAATAGGATAACCGCCTATCCGATCACCGCGATAATGTATTCTTTCCCGGTTGTTCTGCAAATAACCAATGAGTTTCCGGGTTTCTTCTTTTGCTACATTGTCTCGAGACTTCATCCGCTGAAGCCCCCAAATCACACTATCTACTTCAGCGTAATAAAGCCGTGTTATCGTACTTTCCACCCATTCCAGGCATTTTTGAGATTCCTCGCCATATTGCAGCTTGGCCACCTTGTGGATATGCTCGGCACAATGGAAATAGTCCAAAATCTGGCGACCTTTTGGAAAACAAGTAACCATATGTTTCCACAACCAGTCGGCTCCGTCGCCCAACAATCCAATGCGAAGATCATCCTGGGGGATTCGCGATGCCACAAAAGACAGATCCTCGCCAAATTGTTCTTCATTTTGAATTTGATGCCAACTGGCGATATGAACGATTCGATCCTTTCCCAGCAAATATATACGGAACCCTTTGGCCTCCTGCCACCGACCTGCGCCTCTTTTCTCATTGCGCTTTGCTTTGGGACGCGTCGGGACATGTGCACCGTCGGAGGCAACAATCAATACCGGGCGCCAGGAACTGTCGTTTGCCTCGTGGATCCGTGCGGCGATTTCTTCCCGGCTGGGAATAACATCTGCCAGGCAGGCATGCGCACCCACCTGTTCAAACGTATCGTGCATGAAATGATCACTGACAGAGTGATCAGCCAGTTCCGCGAACAGCTCGCTGCCACTGGAAAACGGAACCTCTGCAGCGGTCCGGGTCGATTTTTTCTGAACATCAAACTGGTATTTTTTGCGGCTGATCTCAAGTGTCTTGTCCAATGGCGAAAATCCATATGAACATTCCACGCAATAAAACCAGGGCCGTTTCAAAGCGCTGGGGCCCTGCATGGTCACCATTTTTTTTAAATTTCCACGCCGCTTTTTGCACATCTTTTCGCATTTCGGGCAAGGCGCGTATGTCTGATCCAATAACCCGGCATACTTCTGCTCTATCAAGGCTTGAAAACAGGCACCGAAAAACGTTTGTTTCGTTTCGGAAAACAACTGACTGAGCTCCATTATCGTGGGCTCTGTACCATCCTCAAAAGCGTTGTCGATAATTTGGTCAACCCATTTGTCCACTTCATCATGAATCATATCTCGAAAATTCTCCGTTGGATCCTGTTCAAAAATGCGCGCCGCTTGTCCCATGATGCCCCCTTACAATCCCGCCAATTCTTGGCGAAATCTGGATATCAAGGGGTAAACATAAATCTCCTTGACTGCCGCGCCTTGTTGGTTGTTGGCCCGGTCCATCCGGCCACGACCCGTTGTTTTCCCCATACGTATCCAGTTGGCCGCCTTATAACAAGTGCCTTTGAATCGGTTCCGATCCACCAATGTTTCCATAAGAACCGGGCGGTAGCCGTAGCAGTGCTGCCAATCGTCCGGCACTGTCTTGACAGCCAACGCAAGAACCGAACTGGCAAGGTTTTTTACCTCAACCCAGGGAAAAATGAGAAACCGGCTGTTATTAATAATCTTTTGTAAGTTGACTTTTCGTTGCGCATCGGTCCAGCCAATCCAGCGATCCCGGGGCGCCATCTTCCAGGCCGGACTGGAAAATTGAAAACAGCCAAGCGTATCATCGGTTGCACCGGATTTAATAAAATAGCGCAACTGTGCGCCAAAGGGCAATTGATACCCCAGGTAATGATACCGATCAACGTATTCATACCAACGCTGTCTTTGTTCTCGTGTCTCAACCCTTTTGAGCCATATAGGCGACAAATCTTTTAACTTTGCGGAAATGGTGGGCCGAGTATCCGTCTTTCCGGTCCTTTGAACCTTTGCGGCACCCCTATTCACATACTGCTTTCTGCATGCCGGCAGTTTTATAGTCCCTTTTTTATCCAGGCTTTCAAGAAACTGTCGACATTCAACGCTTTTTAGCCTTCCCGTGGGACGTTTCCATAAAAATAGCTCACAGATCGTACTGGCAAGCTCAGTGCGGCTGAGATTTGGAAATGTTTCTATGATTTCAATTATTTCAGCCAATTGTTGATTATTGACGATTTGTCCACAAAATCTCTCGAAACATACTGATTTCATTAGACCACCTGCCTTTCGTGAAAATAGTTTATTATACTATACAGGTGATCAGCTGGAATGTCCAGAACTTTCTCTTCCTTTTTATAACTTTTCCCGGTAACGTATCAGGAATCTATTAACAAACTGGTAATGCTCCCAAGTCATTAGGGTTGGTTTCATTCGCTGGTTTTCGTATCTATTACGGGAGTGAGACTTTAGGTGTTATGGCGGTGTTTTCCAAAAACAAAATTGAAAACGGTGATGTGTAAAACACAAATTAAACACAT
>CAZKYZ010000495.1:0-2963 GCA_964557055.1 uncultured Desulfobacterales bacterium | reverse complement strand
TGGAAATAGAAAAACTATGATTATAAGCATTGCCAGTGGAAAGGGTGGAACCGGCAAAACCACTATCGCTACCAATCTGGTTGCCGCGATTGGAACAGATATCCAATTGCTCGATTGTGATGTGGAGGAACCGAATGTGCACCTGTTTTTTAAGCCGCAAATTTCTGAGACAAAGACGGTCGGCACCTTCGTACCGGATATCGACCCCGCCCAATGTGACCTTTGCGGCAAATGTGTTGAAATTTGTCAGTTCAAAGCCATCGTGCTTCTAAAAAACACCGCCCTCACCTTCCCGGAACTCTGCCACAGCTGCCGTGGTTGCCTGGCCGTCTGCCCGCAACATGCCGTAAAAGAAGGTACCCGCACCTTGGGAACAATTCGTACAGGCCGTTTGAATGGGATTGCCCTTGCCATGGGGGAGCTGCGGGTAGGCGAAGCCATGGCTCCCCCGCTGATCCGGGCGGTAAAAGCAACGGGGTCACCCTGCCGCACGACGGTCATCGACGCCCCCCCGGGAACGTCATGCCCAATGATCACCTCCGTCACCGGAAGCGACTATGTGTTGCTGGTAACAGAGCCAACGCCTTTCGGACTGCATGATCTGGAACTGGCTGCAGAGACAGTCAAACGGCTATCTATTCCGTGCGGTATCGTTGTCAACCGTTCCGACATCGGGGACCAAAGCGTCTATCGCTTTGCTGAATCCGAAAAGATACCGGTCCTGTTACGTATACCATTCGACCGAAAAATCGCTGAAACCTGCTCGCGGGGGCGGCTGCTGGTTGAAGAGATGCCATCATGGCGCACCTCCTTCATCGACCTGTTTACCCGAATCCAAAGTGTCGTGAAAGGAAATGCCGACCGATGAAAGAACTTGTGATTGTAAGCGGAAAGGGGGGTACCGGGAAAACCAGTCTAACAGCGGCGTTCGCCTTTCTATCTAAAAACAAAGTGCTGTGCGATGCGGACGTTGATGCGTCCAACCTGCACCTGCTAATGAAGCCTCAAATTCAGCAGCGCTTCGAATTCTCCAGCGGCAATTCCGCGGTTATTAACCCGCAACGCTGTATAGAATGTGGAACCTGTATCGATCTGTGTCAATGGGATGCCATCGACACCGGTTTTTGTGTTGACGATCTGAAATGCGAGGGTTGCGGCGTATGTGTATACCTCTGTCCGGAGCAGGCCATCGATTTTCCGGTCAACAAAGCCGGAGACTGGTTTATTTCCGAAACCCGTTTTGGAAAAATGGTTCATGCCAGACTGGGGATCGGGGAGGAAAGCTCCGGCAAACTGGTGACCCGTGTCCGTAAAGAGGCCCGGTCGATCGCCGAATCAAACCACGCTGATTTAATCCTGACAGATGGCCCGCCCGGGATTGGCTGCCCGGTAATTGCATCGGTAGGAGGGGCCACGGCATTACTGGTGGTAACCGAACCCACCGTGTCTGGTTGGCACGACACCAAACGGATGCTTTTATTGGCAGCCGGATTCAAAATACCCTGTATGATTGTTATCAACAAATATGATCTGAACATAGCGCAATCAGAAACCATCGAAAAGCATGCCCTGGCCGGGCAGGTTTCTGTTGTGGGAAAACTGCCCTATGATCATCTGTTCAACGAGGCTATGATTATGGGCAAAACGATCTTCGAATACAATGGCTATTCCAATACCTGCGCTCTGGTTGAGCAGGTTTGGGAAAACGTAAAAGAAAAACTCTATCAACAAAAGACTCCTGTCCGGGGCTGACTGCCGGCGGTATGGAGCAAGGGAGGAATGTGATGAAAAAAGGAAGAATTGCGGTCCCATCGATGGATAAGGGCGGCATTGACGGCCAGCGCTCAGGGCATTTCGGTCATTGCGACTGTTTTACACTCATTGATGTGGAAGATAGCAATATTACCAACATCTCAACTGTCCAGAACCAAGATCATGCCCAGGGCGGGTGCATGGTTCCGGTAAACTTTCTCGCCGGGCATGCGGTTACTGCACTGATCGTCGGTGGTATCGGAATGAGGCCACTGATGGGGTTCCGGCAGGTCGGAATCGATGTATACCACGAAGCCACCCAAACGGAAATCCGCCCGGTTGTGGAAGATCTGCTCGCGGGGAAATTACCCTTAATCACTGAAGATCAGGTTTGCGGTGGTGGTGGTGGCGCATAACGCATAGCGCCGGACAGCGCGCCTGTGAATTATAACGATGCTGTTGAAATGAGCAGCAATATCCGATCCATGAAAGTGGAAAACAATGAAAATAGCGGTAACATCAAAAGGCACAAACCTTGAGGCCGCGGTTGACCCTCGCTTTGGTCGGGCCGCCTTTATACTTATTGTCGACACGAAAAACATGGCTTTCGAGGTGCTCGACAACACTGCCAATGCGAACGCTCTGAAAGGAGCGGGCATACAGGCAGCCGGCATGATTTCACGGGCCGGTGCCGATGTCCTGTTAACCGGATTTTGCGGTCCCAACGCCTTCAAAACACTATCTGCCGCCGACATCAGTGTTATTAACGATGTCGGCGGCACCGTGCGCGATGCCGCCCAAGCCTACCTGGCCGGCGAGTTTACGGTGGCAAAAGAACCCAACGCAGAGGGTGGCTGGTAGTCCTGCCGAAAGGCAGGGTATCCGCGCCGCCGGACCAATTATTGAAGCCATGACACCCCGTTCATGGTTGGTGCCCATCCGGGAAACCGTCCGGTACGTATTGACCATAGCCCCATGTACGTTGCCGTTTAACAACACAATATGGCAGCACCTTTCACGGGCGGCAGCAACAACGCCTTCCTGTTCCGGTATGGTATTTCCTTTTGAAGCATAGTTGGATGCGATATATCAAAAAAGGCCTCGATTTCAGGGTTTTGAGATCAATCAAAAACAACCCTGATCAAGTTCTTGAAAAAAAGCTGCTTTTTCTGTTAGAATTTGTCCGCAAAACAGTATACGGTCTAACCGCT
>CAZKYZ010000494.1:0-2970 GCA_964557055.1 uncultured Desulfobacterales bacterium | reverse complement strand
TGCAACATTTTGTTGAGGGGAAGCCGCATATTGATATCAAGGCTGATTCCCTGAAAATCAGATCCCGGGCTGTCGGCATCCACTTTTACAAACCCTCCGATTTCCGTTTTATATACAAACGGCAGTGGTTTGGATGGTTTTCCATCAAATTGAAGCTGCAATAGCAGATCCTCTCCCTCCGACGTCAATCCCAGTTTTGCCCATTGATAGTCATAATCTTTCAGGGCCTCTCGGGCCAATTCCAGCTGGGCAAACTGAGGGGTGTTCAGCGGAAGACCGGCGGTCAGAATATCGGTCGCTATCAGTCGGATTTTACCGCCGTCACCGGGGGTGGAGTAAAGGAAACCGTTTTTAAACTTGATTTCTTTGTTTATTATTTCAATGGGGATTTTGCCGTTGACGGCCCCCTTGCCCTCGGCCCTGACACCGGCCAGCTGTCCCAGGAGCATCGCCAGGTTGAGCCGGTCGCAGTAAAGGGTAAGGCGATAGTCATCCGTATCCGGGATAATTCGCAGCGACTGGGTGTCGATAATCCCGTTGCACCAGGAAAAGCTGCTTTTTTCGATCAGCAGGGAACGAAGGGACTCGATTTGGTAATCAACACTGCCGCCTTCGATGGTGATTCCTCCGGCCAGAGCCTTTTCAAAACGGATCACTTGGCCGGGTCTGCTTCGCACCCGGGGAAGATCGTCGCAATAGATGGTGGTGGCAATCCCGGTCATGGATATCTTGTTTTTTTTCATCTGGATATCGCCATCGCTCAGGTTCGCCATGGCCGTCCCTGATATTCCCGAGGAACCGTAAGAGAGATCAGCGGCGGCTTCTATTCGGCCGCTGACGGTAATGTCACTTTTTCCGCCAATATAATCCTTCAGCCGCATGGGTGCCGCCGGTTGAAAGGACGGCACTTTCAGGGAGATGTTTGCATCCGGACCGGTTTCGGGAAAATGGTCCAGATGACCTTCAAAGACGGCAGACAATCCTTTTGCAAACGAGCTGTCGTAGGAACCGGAAAAAACGATGCCGGCATCTCGCTGGCGGATTTTTCCGGAAACCGAGCCCAGGGCGGTTTTATCGAAATGTATGGATTGAACCCGGAACGATCCGGTTTGGGCGGGTTGTTTCCCGGCAGGCCAGATAAACGGCAGGTTCAGAGAGCCGCCGGTGACCAGGAGGGGGGGATCCGTCTGCTTCAGCGAGATTGTTTTCGTTTTGAGGTGACCGGTGAGCATGGGCAGGGTGTTTCCGCCTGTTGTTTCCAGGCGGCCGGAAATGCTGGTTGCCGGAGCCGTGATGGCAGTCGCTCCGGATCGTAGGGTGGCGTTGACGGCATTGGCGGCCAAATCGGCACGCCACCGGCCGGATTCCAGCGCCCAGTCTGCAGTCGCCGTTAGTGCCAGTTCAGCGATCCGTATCGTGGCCGGCTGTTTGTCGACGGTTATTCCCGGGATGGTTATTTTGCCGTCCAGCGTTCCTTTGCCGGGTGACCCGGAAGCGGTCAGCATGATTACGGGCGGATTTAGCGCTACCCCTGCACCATATATCCGGGCTTTCCAGGATCGATTGGGGCTATCCCCCGCCGGTTCTCCCGGAACGGGGCCGTTGCTGATCAAAGCCTTCCAGTTTCCGCTGTCGTCAAGGTTGGCAGACATTTCCACGGGTAGTGAAAACGGGGCCAAAGATAGGCCGCTCGTGGGGGTATCGTCGGGCTGGCTGCGGACATTGACGTGAAGACGGCCCAAAGCGGACCAGGCCGATCCCGTTTTGCGGATGTCAATCCGCAGCCCGGCAAGTTCTGTCTGTACCGGCGGGGTGTTGACATAAAGCGGGGAGGCATCCATTTCCCACGTGGTTCCGTCACCGCTGTGTGCGTTTAGGCGCAATGAGGAAAGCGGCGTTTCCGGCCCGGCGCCCACAATCCTGCCAAGAGATTTCGTGGAGATCAGCGGGTGTTTCCAGTCTGCCTGGACGTCCATAGACTTTATGGCAAATGGTTCTAATCCTAGCGTGGCATTGACAGTGGTGACAACGCTGCCGCCAAGGACTGTGTCGGGCAGGAGACGGATCAGATCCTGGAAGCGGTCCAGTTCGAGATCATCGCTTTTCAGCCCCAGCCGGAGTTCGGATTCGTTCCGGTCCGCCACCAGGGTGGCGCTGATTTTCTGGCTTCTTGGATAGATCCGGATCAGGGATTGACTGTGCCCTTTCCTGGAAGGGTCCAGGGCGACATCGGCTTCAAACGGCAGCCGGTAAGGCTTTTCGTCCCAGTCAAGCAGAATGGTGCCGTTTCGAATTTCCGCCCGCTTGAAGGGAAGATCGGGGATGGTGTTGCCGGGCGCTGTCGATGTGGTCGGCGCTGCCGTCTGATTGTTTAACAGGTGCTCCCATTCCACTCCGGGAAGGCGCAATTCACCTTCTTGGAGTTGGCAATTAATGGTCACGCCGGTGATTTGCAGGGTGTCGATACGGCCCTTGAAAAGGCTTTTGGGGGTATAGCTCAGGCGGACCGAGTCCACCAGAACCGCCGGGGGATTTTCGCGGCCCAGGCGGATTGGGCCGATGTC
The DNA here is from genome assembly GCA_964557055.1 of uncultured Desulfobacterales bacterium. GTDB lineage: Bacteria > Desulfobacterota > Desulfobacteria > Desulfobacterales > CAZKYZ01 > CAZKYZ01. The sequence continues at coordinate 406 of CAZKYZ010000494.1, read as the reverse complement.
GGCTCTCGCCACACCGATTTTTCGGAACCCGACGGACAGGTTGTCCAATCCTTGCATAGCGGACAGCAGTGAAGCGACCCGGGATTCAACAACAATCGGCAGCACCAGATAGACGCAGCACAACAGACCAAATGCCAGGGAGAATATCAGCGCACCGATGAGCAGAATTGTCGTCTTTTTTTTACCAGGGGCAAACATGTCCATACGCCCAAAGGAAAGAGGGTAAACCGAATATGCATGCAGTATTCGGGGTTATGACAGCCGTAACGCGGTTGCCGTCCATAATACTCCGGGCATTACGAAAGGCCGGATTGCGAGCGGCATGGCGATAATTGGTCTGTTCAGATTTATATATATGGTGACGGCGGAAGAGCACCAGTGCCCGCTGTGGTAATTTATACGATAC
>CAZKYZ010000493.1:0-2975 GCA_964557055.1 uncultured Desulfobacterales bacterium | reverse complement strand
CGTTGGTGTTTTCCGAAGCCTCTTTTCGAGGCTTGACAACAACTGTTGCATTCCCCAAAAAAGAGGTATACGAAAAAATTTACGTTGAACCTTTTCTTGGCAAATATCCACTCAGAAATAAACAGCACGTAGACTGAATTTGTGAACTGCTACAGAGAGGAGGAAAACATGCCACTCAAGAACATTACTCTGATTGCTTTGATATTACTGATCGGAATCGGTTCTGCAGGTATTTCCCAGGCCGATTGTATTCGTTCCTGTACCGCCGAGTTGGAAGTGCGGTTAACCTATCAACCAGCGGGACAACCTGATGTCGAAAGAAAGACCGAAGCGTTGCCCACAACCGAAAGCCTCTCCCGGGAAGGTCGTACGGAAAAGAGGTGCTGGCCCCATAATATTGCATTGGCCAAAAAGCAGGCCTGCACGGATGCCGTACGCGATCTGATGAGTACGCTTCGCAGCGGTGAGCGGCAGCGGGATGCTGTGTGTGAGGCTGTACAGCACGGCATGAGTGTTGGAAATAACCGATATCCAGCCGCCGACTGGTACCAGATCGATGAAATGGTCGTAAGAGGCAGGCGCGACGCTATCCGCATAAAGGGGGACGTAGAAGACATCGATCGCAGGCGCTTTCGATGCGAGGGCGGCCAGGCAATATTATGGCAACCCTCCGCCAACGCCTCTCCGCCACCTCCCTCGCCACCGCGCGGTTCCGGAAATCCTGCTCCGCCCCCCAGTGACAGCGACAGACCAGCACCGCCACCCCCGCCTACCCTGGTTGGTGACCGTCAGCCGGATCTGTACATCTCCGAATTCGAGTTGACGCCTGCCGTGCCAGTACAGGGACAGCCGGTAGAGGTTCGCATCGGCGTGTATAACCGGGGAACAGCTCCGGCAGGACCCTTCACCGTAAAATGGTGGCCGGGAGAAAACTATACCGAACCGGCATGCACCTGGAGCATCGACAGGATGTCTGCAAGGGGTGGCCGGATCCTCAAATGCACCTACAACGGATACCCGAGCTGGTATTCCAGAATCAACACCAAGGTAGTGGCCGATACCGGTGATGCGGTCAGCGAAAGTGTGGAAAACAACAATATGCGCAAAAAGGAAATCAAGGTTGCCAAACCCTGAGAAAGATGAACCAATAATAGATCCCGGCTGCCCACGAATTCGCAAAACCGGCAGCCGGGATACAGCCTACGAAACAAGGCTTTTACTAAAAAAGGAGGGAACCATGCAAAAGAAACAAAGAACCCTGTTAATAATCATGCTGCTGTTCACCATTCTCCTGGCTGGTTGCTTCCGCCATCGGCCCAGGACTGCGCCCCCGGCCAATCCACCCCCGCCTACCGTGGTGAGCGACCACCGGCCAGACCTGTACATCTCCGAATTCGAGCTGACGCCAGCCGTGCCGGTACAAGGACAGCCGGTACAGGTTCGCATCGGTGTTTACAACACAGGAACAGCTCCGGCAGGCCCCTTTACCGTGAAATGGTGGCCGGGCGAAAATTATAAGCAGCCTGCATGTACCTGGACCGTGGACCACATGGCTGCACGGGGCGGACGAATCCTCAAATGCACCTACAACGGTTACCCGAGCTGGTATTCAAACATCAAAACCAAGGTCGTTGCCGACACTGGCGATACGGTCAACGAAAGTGTGGAAAACAACAACATGCGCAAAATGAAAATTCGGGTTGCCAAACCCTGATAATTGTGGACAGGTAAAAATCCCGGCTGCCGACGAATCCCAAAATCGGCAGCCGGGATCAAAGCATCTGAAGCCAGACCTTCACTTTTCAAACACTCCCGTATTTTGATCTTTCATTTCATCTGATTTATCTGTTACCTCTTTTAAACGGTGCTTAAGACCCATAAGCGTATACTGCTATAGCAAAGACACCAAACACTAAACCTATGCAAAGAGCAAAAATTTTCATGATCATGTCCTTTCTTATTTCCCATTATACGCAAGGGCTAACGTATTTCTCAGCGGTGAGGAAACCGAGTCCGCTGAAGAAAAAGGTTATGCGACAAGCTCTTGTGAGCACGGACCTTAATGCACCCCACACTAGGTAGCGTTCTTTAAGGCAAATTCCCAGTTGATCAACTTGTCGAGCACGGCATTAACATAGTCTGAACGGCGGTTCTGATAATCCAGGTAATAAGCATGTTCCCATACGTCAACGGTAAGCAGTGGCTTCATGCCTATTGTCAGAGGGACAGCGGCATTGTCGGTCTTTAATGTTTTGAGCTTATCGCCATCAAGAACAAGCCAAGCCCAACCACTCCCGAACTGTGAAACGGCAGCGCTGACAAGCTCCTTCTTGCAGGTCTCCACGCTGCCGAAGGATGCTTCAATTTTTCTCTTCAGTGCGTTGGGCGGTTCGCCTCCACCCTTCGGTATCATGCTTTTCCAGTAGAACATGTGGTTCCAAATTTGCGCCGCGTTGTTGAAGATTGCGGCTTTTTCAGTATAACCTGCTGTGCCGATAATAATCTTCTCCAATGTCAGGTCGGCATATTCAGTTCCCATTATGAGTTTGTTTAGGTTGTCCACATATCCTTTATGATGTTTCCCGTAATGAAAACTAATCGTGTTGGCGCTTATAACCGGTTCCAATGCATTTTCGGCATAAGGGAGAGGGGGTAAAATATTGGGCGTGTCAATTTTTTTCATATCGGCCTCCTTACATTTGGTGGATGGGTGGCGCATAACGATTAAGAGTTTTGGCGTCGCGGAGCCGACGCAAAAAGTATAGTTGAACGGAACCGCTTCTAATTCAACATCATCTGGAATTTTATAGGGGTTTTTTTATCGATCCGAAGGTATTATGGCCCGTTTTTTTGATCAAATCAAGCTATAAATCACATAACACCGGTAGTTTGTAATGGCCTATAAGGCACCGGAAAAACTAGATATGGCCTTTCAGGGCGTACCTGTTCATGTAACCCGGAGCAAGGGCTATCGC
>CAZKYZ010000492.1:0-2989 GCA_964557055.1 uncultured Desulfobacterales bacterium | reverse complement strand
TTTCAGGAGGGACAGTACCGTACGGTGTGGCCGCTCGATTTGGCTTCGCGACCGATTGTCTGGCCCCTGCCGCCATGGTCGGAGAAAAAGGGCCGGAACTGATGAAAAAAACAGCTGCGCCACTTAGAAAGGGCATGACCCGGAAAGTCATCAGCCTGCTGTTCATGTTCGGCACGGTGCCGCTCCTAATTCTCAGCACGGTGTTCCTCATTTCTTTTATCAACATCCAAAAAAAGAATACCACACAGATTCACAAAGAAATCTCCGAACGGATTTCTGCCGAAATATCGTCCAAATTGAAAAAGATAGAAGGCCAGGTAGGGGTTGTCGGACGGATGCCTTTTTTGAGGTCAAATGACTTCAAAGGGCTGGAGCAGATCGCCTTCGTGCTCCTTGAAGAGAGTCTCGAATACGATATCATTACAGTGGCCGACACCAACGGGGACGAGATCATTAAGGTGTCCCGTTATTATAGCTTCCGGCCTTTTGAATTAGGCTCCATCGCCGGAGATCCTGAATTTTCCAAAGTGCTTGATGGCCAAACGACATACTCCCCGGTCAGGATCTCCGAGTTTTCGAAGTTTCCCCTTGTGACCATCAGTTTCCCCCTGACGAACATTGCCGGAAAGATTCATGGCGTCCTGGCCGTCGGTGTCAACGTATCGAAAATGTGGGAGCTGATTTCCAAACGAAATATCGGAGAAAATCGGTATGCCTACATAACGGATTCAAATGGCATGCTGATCGCATATGAAGATATATCCTCGGTGCTTCAGGAAAAAGATCTGAGCGGCATTTTGGGCGTAGCAGATTTTCTTTCGCTTCGAAGCGAAAACCACCTCTATGAGGGAATCAGCGGGGATTTTGTGATTGGTGCCGCAGCCACAGTCGAACCGACGGGATGGGGGGTTGTTGTAGAGGCGCCGGTCCACAAGGCATTTGGAAATGTTTACGTTCTTTCGGCTATTTTTCTGGCGCTTTCTCTGGCGACCATTGCGGCTGCCATCTTCTTGGGGTTTTGGTTCAGCCTAAGGACCATTGTGCGCCCCATCAGGCTGCTGCAGGAGGAAGCCTCTGCAATTGCACAAGGCGTTTCCGAAGGCCACCTTCCTGTGAGCAAGGACGAGTTGGGCCAGTTGGCCAAGTCTTTCAACCAAATGGTAAACGATTTGAAAAAGACGACTGTATCCCGAGACATTCTCGTTGACGAAATCGATGGGCGTAAACGGGTTGAGAAAAAACTGCGTGCAAGCAAGGAAAAATTGCGAAACATCGTGGAAAACAGTACCAATCTGTTTTATAGCCACACAGCGACGCATGAAATTTTCTATATCAGCCCTCAAAGCAGGGAATTCCTGCAATGCGAACCTGAAGAAGCCATGACCCGGTGGACAGAGTTCGCAACGGACAACCCGATCAACCAAAAGGGATTTGAACTGACTGAAAATGCCATTAAAACCGGTATACGGCAACAACCGTATGAACTGGAACTGATGGGCAAAAAGGGAAAAAAAATTTTTGTTGAAGTCCGGGAGGCGCCCATTTTGAAAAATGGGAAAACAGTGGCCCTCGTCGGTTCCCTTACAGACATCACCGACCGCAAAATGGCTGAACAAGAAACGGCCAAACTCCAGTCTCAGCTCATTCAATCCCAGAAACTTGAATCAATAGGCACCTTGGCCGGCGGGATCGCCCACGATTTCAACAATATCCTCTCATCCATCATTGGTTTTACAGAATTGGCCCTCGATGACGCCAACCGGGGAACACCTTTGGAGGACAGTCTCCAGGAGGTATATACGGCGGCAAAGCGGGCGAGAGATTTGGTCAAACAGATACTGACATTTGCCCGCCAGTCCGATGAGGAACGAAAGCCCATTCAGGTGGATACCATCGCAAAGGAGGTACTGAAGCTTATCCGGTCGACGATTCCGACAACGATCGAGATCAGGGAAGCCATAGAAAGCCATTCAATGATTATGGGCAACCCGACACAAATCCACCAGCTTTTGCTGAACCTGTGCACCAACGCCGCCCAGGCGATGGAGGATGCCGGGGGGGGTATCATGGAAATCGAACTGAGGGATGTCGAGCCCGAGGATCGATCGCCCCTGACATTATCGGGGTCGAATTCCGGCAACTACATTGAAATAAAGGTATCGGATACTGGCATAGGGATCGCACCTGGAACCATTGGCTCAATTTTTGAGCCGTATTTTACTACCAAGGGCGCCGGTGAGGGCACCGGCATGGGGCTTGCTATGGCGCATGGCATCGTTGAATCTTATGGCGGGAAAATCGTGGTTGAAAGCGAATTGGGCCAGGGGGCGGTTTTTTCGGTTTACCTGCCCATTACAAAAATGGGCAGTGCGGATCAACAATATGTCCAAGAGAAATTACCCTCTGGAACCGAAAGCATCTTGCTGGTGGATGATGAACTGCCGATCGCCAAGATGGGCAGCCAGATGCTTGAACGTTTAGGCTATTCGGTCACCACCCGTACCAGCAGCATTGAGGCATTGGAGTTGTTCCAGGCCAAACCTAACGATTTCGATTTGGTTGTGACGGATATGACGATGCCGAATATGACCGGGGACAAGCTGGCCAATGAGCTAATGAAAATCAGACCCGATATTCCTGTAATCCTTTGTTCCGGATACAGCAGAAAAATTTCTGATCAAATATGGGCAGAAATCGGTATCAAGGCTTTTACATACAAACCCATCGTAAAAGCGGATTTGGCTAAGATTGTTCGAAAAGTGCTGGATGAGGCTAAAGCTGAAACTCAACACTAATACAAGAATGTATCAAGGTTCGGATGTTAATTCGCAACCATGTTTTCAGCTGGAGATTGAAAAAATGAGACCCGATGATGCAAGATAAGAATACACCGGAACTACCTGGTTACATTTCCCCTCGGACGTCTGGTATATTTTCGAATTCTCATCTTTTTGGCCTTGTGGGCAGATGGGCCGCCTGGATTGTTCTG
>CAZKYZ010000491.1:0-2994 GCA_964557055.1 uncultured Desulfobacterales bacterium | reverse complement strand
GGACAAATACGGCATGTCCGCGCCACATATCGCGGCGGCGGCCGAAAGGGTCATCAAGAGGAAATAAATGGCTGGGGAGGGAATCGCGGGGAAGGCAGCCTCCTTTCCTCCCTTGGGATAACGCGAATGAACAGGAAGTCGTCGTCACTTGAAGCTTCAAACAGCGTCCTGCACTTCCATCGCGATTCTCTCCCCATCATTCATGATGGACTCGTAAAAAGTCATGTTTCAGACGGTTTCGTAAAATGTTCGCGATACGGCTTGCGAATCCCGAGGAATGAGGCGTAACGCGGATATCGAACTTTTTACGAAGCCGTCAAAAAACGGTCCGGTAGCCGGCTCCTGCCGGAGCCGACCCATTTTTTCCGAGATCTTTTTCGGCCCCGAAGACAATTGCGCTTTGCCGGCAGGGAGAATGGCGCTGTCCGGCTACATTTTTATATCGAACATCTCCTGTTTGACGAACCGGTATCCCAAGCGCAACAGATCAATGTCATTTGACATGGCGGTGTCAGTCAGCGCGTCGGTGGAGATGGTTTTCCCGGTTCGCTGCCAATTTTCGATTTGAGATCGGAAGGCATCCGGGTCATAAAGCGTGTTTTCGAAGAGGTGTGTTTCCATCAGGCTGAGGGGGCCTGGTTTGAACCTGTTTTTCAAACGGATAATCTCCAACATGAGATCATTCATCTGGTTGTATATGTGCAGCCCCTGGTTGGTCATCCACTTTGGAGGGGTCCATTCCGTTGTTCCCTCGCATCCCCGACAGTGAGCTTCCTGGAGCAGGGCGAAATGTTCCTCTGTCTCCCCCGTGTCGCGGTTACGGGTGATGGCCCTGGCCAGGGGATACATCCGACAGGAGGTCGGCCGGTTCTCGTATACCGTACAACCTGTTGCGGATACAAAAGGACAGGCGTCTCCCCTGGAAAGGGATGTAATCGTTATTACAGGCAGACCGGATTGCGATCCTGTGTGCCGGGTGGTAAATGCTTTTAGAAATTCAGCGGAGCTGATATCCAGGTGCTTTCGCAAACGCAGAATATCATATGGTGTCAGAAACTGCTGAAGGTCCCGGCAGCATTTGTTGAAACAGGAGACACCTGCATGGCAGGTAAACCGGAATATCGTTCGGGCCGTGAGTGGCAGAATTTGATCTTGCATGATTTGCTCCTATTGCGGTCATTAATTTCGGTATCGCTGGATTGTACTGATGGGAGACAGATACAATATCTTGTGGCGTTTGACAAATGATACCCAAGATATGATATCTGCCGGAATATTTCAGGTTGGAAAGCGGCGGCAAGTGGAAGGGGGAGGCAAAAATTATTGACAATAACCATGCTGAATGATATTCGGATTCTTCCCAAAAAAGGGTTAAAAAAAGGCTTGCCCCGAACATGGAAGGGGACTATATAATCTTTTTGGTTGGATTTTATGGGTGTCGAAACGGTCCCGGGTATGTATAAGAGAAGTCGATGATTTAATTACTAATTACTTAAAATTTCAGCAAATTGATAAAATACTGCTGACGAAGGGAGGTGTAAAACACGTAGCGTTATTTTTGGAGTTGTTCCCATTGGTTAAAAGTCGAACATTCTATCAAAAAAATTAGGAGGTATTTTAGATGCCAAGTTTTGTAATTAATGAAAAGTGCGATGGCTGCAAGGGCGGCGACAAAACGGCCTGTATGTACATTTGCCCGAATGATCTGATGGTTCTCGAACCCAACGCAATGAAAGCATACAATCAGGAACCGGATCAGTGCTGGGAATGTTTTTCCTGTGTAAAAATTTGCCCGACCCAGGCTATTGAGGTTCGCGGTTATGCGGACTTTGTACCGCTTGGAAGTTCCATTATGCCGATGATGGGTACCGAAGATGTTATGTGGACCTGTAAGTTCAGAAACGGTCTTATCAAGCGTTTCAAGTTCCCCATCCGGACGACTCCCGAGGGCACCGCCAACGCTTATGCGGATTTGAAAGGCAAAGACATTAACAGCGGCCTGCTGGCAACCGAAGAAGCTGACGGATACACTCTCGCGACCCCGATCGCTACTGTTTAAGCCTGTTAGGTATTCGATAGAAGAATATAAACACTTTGAAAATACAATATCTTATCAGTTTAGGAGGATAGAATATGGCATTACCGAATAAACCTTTAGGTGAAACGAAAGCCGTGAGGGATCCGGAAGTTGAAGAGCGCGAAGTTGACATCCTGATCGTCGGCGGTGGTATGGCTGCTTGCGGTACCGCGTTTGAAGTCAAAAAATGGATAAAAGAAGGTCAGACCGTTCTGTTGTGCGACAAGGCCGCCATGGAAAGATCCGGCGCGGTTGCTCAGGGCCTGTCCGCTATCAACACCTATATTGGTAGCAACACCCCGGATGACTATGTTCGCATGGTCAGAAACGACCTGATGGGTCTGGTTCGTGAAGACCTGATCTTCGACCTTGGCTGTCACGTGGATGATTCCGTACACCTGTTCGAAGAATGGGGACTGCCCATATGGAAGAAAACCGAAGACGGCAAAAACCTCGACGGTAAAAAAGGCCAGAAGGCGGGAACCCTGAAATCAGGTGCCACGCCTGTCCGTACCGGCAAATGGCAGATCATGATCAATGGTGAATCTTATAAGAGAATCGTCGCCGAAGCCGCCAAGCTGGCTCTGGGCGAAGACAACATCCTTGAGCGCTGCTTCATCGTCGAATTGCTTCTGGACGCCAACAAACCGAACACGATCGCCGGTGCTGTTGGTTTCTCCGTTCGTGAAAACAAAGTATACATCATCAAGTGCAAGACCATGATGGTTGCCTGTGGCGGCGCGGTTAACATTTATCAACCCCGTTCGGTCGGTGAAGGTAAAGGCCGTGCATGGTACCCAGTATGGAACGCTGGTTCCACCTACACCATGTGCATGAAAGTCGGCGCCGAACTTACCATGATGGAAAACCGTTTCACCCCGGCCCGCTTCAAAGATGGTTACGGCCCGGTTGGTGCA
>CAZKYZ010000490.1:0-3010 GCA_964557055.1 uncultured Desulfobacterales bacterium | reverse complement strand
ATGAGCCGCTACCAGGATTGGCTGATCGATCACATCACATGCAATCCTGATTTCATAAGGCCTGAACGTTATCGAAACGAGGTTCTGGCCTTTTTACGGGAACCGCTGGAAGACCTATGCATCTCACGTCCGAAATCGAGACTCATGTGGGGTATAACCCTTCCCTTTGACAACGATTACGTCACCTATGTGTGGTTCGACGCCCTACTGAACTATGTTTCCGCAATCGGTTACCCCGACGGAATAAAATTCAAGGAATTCTGGCCGGCAGCCCAGCATATTGTGGCCAAAGACATCATCAAGCCACATGGTATTTATTGGCCCATCATGCTGAAAGCCGCCGGTATCCCTCTTTACAGCCATCTCAATGTACACGGTTATTGGAATGTCGATAAACACAAAATGTCCAAAAGCATCGGCAATGTCGTTGACCCGCTTTCGCTGAAAAATAAGTACGGCATTGACGCATTTCGCTTCTTCCTCATGCGGGAAATGGTTTTCGGACTTGATTCGAATTTCAATGAAGAGGCCTTGATCCAGAGGATCAACGCCGACCTGGCCAACGACCTCGGCAATCTGTTTTCGAGAGTCCTTTCCATGGCGCATAAATATTTCCAGGGTACTGTCCCGGACGTGGACCCGGAAACAGAAGGAACCTCCTTGTCTCTCGGCTTGAAAAACGACGCCCTCAAAGCGGTTTCCGAATACGAAAACAGCATGTCCTCTTTCGCCTTCCATAAAGGACTCATGGCGGTTTGGGAATTTATCGGAAAACTGAATAAATATGTCGACACGTCGGCACCCTGGGAACTCGCCAAAAAAAAATCGTCGCGGGGAGCTTTGGAATCAGTGATATACAACCTGCTGGAAGGGTTACGGGTCGTTTCCGCCCTGATCTATCCCGTTATGCCGGGGACCGCGGATATCATGCAGAAACACCTTGGAATGAACCCGGAAATACCGTATTTTCACCTGGACCAACTGAGACGCTGGAATGTACTGGCCGCCGGAACAAAATTGCCCAAGTCGATTTCCCTGTTTCCCAGAATCGATCTCAAAAATTGGAACGCGAACAAAATCGCCGAGGAACCGGATGTGCCGCAGGTGAAACCGGAAATCACCTTCGATGATGTGGGCAAGCTGGACCTCAGAGTCGCGACAGTGCTCAAAGCAGAAACGATACCCAAGGCCAAAAAACTGCTCAAGCTTGAGATCGACATTGGGACAAAAAGAACAATTGTTGCCGGAATATCTGGCAGTTATCTTCCAGAAGATCTGGTCGGCAAACAGGTGATTGTTGTAGCGAACCTGAAACCGGCAAAATTAATGGGGGTGCAGTCGAATGGAATGCTTCTGGCAGCAGTCGACAGCGGTGGCAGCACTATAGCGACATTGGACAAACCGGTTCCTCCAGGGACCATGATCCGTTAGCCATTGGGCAGTCCCACTACATTATGATCAGCAAAAAAAACCGGATGAATCGGTCTGACTGGCGCACCTATCAACAGCAGTTGAACGGAAGCGGCACTCGGCGGCAGCACCTGGCGGCAGCCTTGAAATTCTCAATGCTTGTCTTGTTCACAGCGGGTATCCTATGGCTTGTTTACAGGGCGTCTATTCAACAGCATTCGTCGACCCCTCTGTCACAAAATCCGCCACAGACAGCCGGCGAGATCACCGGCCTCGATAAACTTGGCGCCCAGCGATTTTTGGAGGATGTCCGTCTGGTAAACCTGCAAAATAGCCGTTTTACCGTAATCGTAGACGGCAACCGCTTCGATGTTACCACCAGTATTGACCAGGATCTTCAAAATTACCTTTTAAATAGAATGGATACGGATTCTTCACGGTATATCGGCATCATCGCCCTGGACCCGGACTCCGGCAGTATTTTGTCTATGGTTGGTTACAACAATACCGACGAACCCTCCAATCCCTGCACCGATATACTGTATCCGGCAGCCAGTATTTTTAAAATCGTAACGGCCGCTGCTGCGCTTGAGAAATTGGGCCTGACGCCGGATACCCAGGTCAAATACAACGGCGCTAAGCACACCTTGTACAAATCGCAACTCAAGAACACATCCGACCGTTACACAACCGCTATCGCCTTCAAGGACTCTTTCGCACAATCCGTCAATCCCGTATTTGGAAAGATAGGCTCCGTCAGATTGGGTAAAACCGTTTTGGAAGAATATGCGTATGCCTTTGGATTCAACAGCGAAATTCCCTTTGAGATTAAAAATTCCGCCGGTACCCTGCTGATCTCGGAAGTTCCTTACAACTGGGCGGAGATTGCCTGCGGATTCAACCAGAACACGAAAATATCGGTTCTTCACGGTGCCCTAATATCTGCGGCAGTGGCCAACGGCGGGAAGCTCATCGAACCAACCATTATCGACAGTATCCGCAATGTGGATGGAAAATCGATTTACAGCAGCACCTCGACTTCTCACGGTCAGGCGATATCCGCAGATACTTCTCGGAAAATGGCTACCATGATGCAACGCACGGTAACTGCTGGAACATTCAAAAAAATTTTTAAGGGAACACAAAAAGACCCGGTGCTATCCCAACTTCAGATCGGAGCCAAAAGCGGCTCTATCGGTACCAATCCCCGTTATGACTGGTTCGTCGGCTTCGCCACGACAACAGGAAAACAGCCCAAACGAATGGCGCTTTCAATTGTCGTGGTACATGAAAATTATATCGGCAAGAAAGCCGGAAAATATGCCCGCGAAGCCATTGGTCACTATTTCAGCCGCTTTTTCCAGGGCAACCAAAAACAGGTCAAAAGCAGCCTTGCGGGCAAAGAAAAATCTGCCGGATAATCGTAAACCGGCTGTTATCAAGTAGTTTGTCGCCATTTGGCAAAATTTTCGGGTGGCAGAAAGGATACACAATAATGCCTTATTTTCGACATATCGGCAGCAGAATCAGGTGCTTCGTTTCCAAAACCGTACGCCGGATCAAAGACAACATGCCGGTCAGCATATATTGGGGCCGGGCT
>CAZKYZ010000489.1:0-3014 GCA_964557055.1 uncultured Desulfobacterales bacterium | reverse complement strand
GAGTTCTCCGGCTTTCCCGCAGGGTAAAAAACATGGCGTAAAACAGACAAGATCCCTGAACTCACTGGTGGTAAAGTGCTGATCAGGTTGCGAATGTTCTGGTTTTTATCAAATTTACAGCCACTTTCGCTCTCTTCGCCATGTTTTTTATGCAACTATAGGGTAAATTAAGGTAGATCATGTTTGGGCCTTTCGCCGGGCAATCTCTCTGGTGACGCTTTTGGTAATCTCATTGTCGCTGACATCCGTCTGGATACCCGGGCAAAAACCTGCCATCACCCGCCAGTTGGCCACATCCACCAGAACACTCTCGAGAAACGGCCATTCACGGCACATACGCGGTTTTACCGGATGGATGGTGCAGAGGCTATCCCAAAAAATACAATAGCCGTTTTCCTTCTGAACCAGCAGGAGGCGGCTGCCGGCCATCCGGCAATAACGGGCCCGCATGGTCTCCAGGTCCGTCCCGATGTATTCTGCTATCGCCTTGATGTCCTTCGGGGTGACATAGGTGCCGCCATAACCGTGGCAGCAGTCGCCACATTGCCGGCAGACAAAAATATCAGAGGCCATGCCTCGTCTCCATAGCCCTGCGCAGGGTTACCTCGTCAACATACTTTAAATCTCCGCCCATGGGGACACCGGAGGCGATCCGGGTGACGGTTACGGAACTGTTTGCCAGTTTCTCGGCGATATAGGCTGCTGTTAATTCTCCCTCCACGCTGGTGCCGGTGGCCAGGACGATTTCCTGGATCGAAAACTGCCGAATGCGCTGGAACAGCTCGCCGATACGAATATCCTCCGGCCCGATTCCATCCATGGGCGAGAGAGCCCCAGACAAAATATGATAAAGGCCGTCAAATGCACCTGACTTCTCGATGGCAACCATGTCAGCCGGTTGCTCGACCACACAGATTTTTCCGGAATCACGGGCCGGATCCGAACAGATACCGCAGGTCTCCCGCTCGCTCAGAGAAAAGCATTTCGAACAGAGACAGGTTTTGGCTTTTACCTCGGCAATGCTTCTGGCCAGGTTCTCGGCATCGCCTGCCGGCGACTTGAGTATATGCATAGCCAGGCGCTCGGCTGTCTTGTTTCCGATGCCGGGAAGCCGGGAAAGGTTCGCTATCAGTCTTTTTATCGGTACGGGATAATAATTCATCTTAGAACATACCCGGGATATTCATTCCTCCGGTCAGCTTGCCCATCTCCGAAGATACCATTTCCTGGGATTTCGCCAGGGCATCGTTGACGGCGGCAAGTACCAGATCCTGAAGCATATCCGCATCGTCCGGATCAATCACCTCTGGATCAATTTCGATGGACACGACCTGCTGACGACCGTTGGCCACCACTTTTACCATGCCACCCCCGGCTGCCGCTTCAATCGTTTTTTCAGCAAGCTCCTCCTGCATCTTCAGCATTTTGGCCTGAAGTTTCTGGGCCTGCTTCATCATATTTCCCATTCCGCCTTTCATGCTTCACTCCTCCTGTTTACTGGTGACATCAACAACCGTACCGTTGAAAACTTCAATGGCATCCGCCACCAACGGATGATCCAGTGCTTTTCGCTCCTTGCGGCTGCTTTTGTCCTGTTGTTTTTTCCGGCTGTCGCTCGTTTTACCGGTGGACACGATATCGAGGGTCAGTTTCCGACCGAAAAATTCGGAAGCAAACCCTGCGATCAAATCCTTTTTTTTGGTGATCATTTTCAGCAGGAATCCGTTGTCTTCTACCTCGATCTGTATTTGGCCGTCGGAGACGGAACACAATCTGCAGCGGGTCAGTGCCCCGTCCAGAGACGGGTATTTTCCCAGGATCGCGGTCACAAAGGAATCCCAGCGGTTTTCATACCCGACCGGCTCTTCGCGAACGCTCCCGGGCGGTTCTTCGCATACGTTTCCGGACAGATCCGCCGGAGATGATTGGACAACCGGTTGAACTTCCCGGGTTATCACCGGGGGTGGGGTGACATCCGAAGGTGCCTTTCCCGCGCCTGTTCCGCCCAGGCGATCCTGCAGCTGATCCAGTTTCTCAATGAGGACATCCACCGGCAAGGACGGACCGCTTTGAAAAAACCGAAAAAACAGCATTTCCATCGTCATTTTCGGCTGGGTCGATTGTCGGATATCCCCTTCCCCATTGACCAGCAGATCGAAAACCTGATTCAGGAATGTCTGGGAAACATCGGCCACCTGTTCGGTCATCTTTCGCTTCTCATGGACAGGCAGGTCCACCAGGGCTTCCACATCGGCCCCCAGTTTGATCACCAGCAGGTTCCGGAAATGCACCACCAGGCTGCTGTAAAGCTTGCGTATATCCTGTCCCCGATCATAGATTTCAGCGATCTTTTTCAATATAACGGCCATATCACGATTGAAAACCGCGGCGGACATTTCAAAAACAATTTTTCGATCGATCACCCCCAGGATGTCGAGAACCGATTCGTCGGTAACCGGACCGTCCGAACAGGATATGATCTGGTCCAGGATACTGAGGCTGTCCCGAACGCTGCCGTCCGCTTCCCGGGCGATCATGTCGAGGCTCGCGTCATCGATCGCCACTTTTTCCAGTTTGCATAAGGACGCCATGTGTTCCGTCAGCTGTTCCAGGTTGATTCTTCGCAGATCGTGCCGCTGGCATCGCGAGAGGATGGTTATGGGAATTTTGTGGATTTCGGTGGTGGCGAAAAAAAAGAGCACATGGGGCGGCGGCTCTTCGAGCGTTTTCAGCAGCGCATTGAAAGCCGCCATGCTCAGCATATGCACTTCATCGATAATATATATCTTATACTTGCCGAAGGCGGGCATGTATTTTACGTTGCTGCGCAGTTCGCGTACCTGATCGACGCTGTTGTTGGAGGCACCATCAATTTCGAATACATCCGCAGCGCTTCCAGTATATAGCGAATACCTTTCTGCTCCGTGAACCGGCAAAGAATCCCAAACCGCAAGGGCCGCTTCTCCCCTCCCCCAGACCCCAGCCCGCCCGCCGTAGCCCGGAGGGCGTAGGAG
>CAZKYZ010000488.1:0-3015 GCA_964557055.1 uncultured Desulfobacterales bacterium | reverse complement strand
AGCTCCACGACCTGCTCAAACATGTCTCTTCGGTGCTTTTCTGCCTTGATGATGGCACCAATTTTGGTGTTCTCCACCAAAAAAACGATTTGCTCGGTGACGGTCATACCTTCAGTTTTTTGTTTCAGACGCTCTATTGTTCGGCGGACGTCGCAAAGGGCCATCTGTTTGATCGTACTCATACCGATTACCGGAAACCTCTCGGCGTTCTTCAAAGCAATTTGAAGCGGAATTCTTTTCCCATACCCCCAGTTCTTTAGATGGGATATGCTTTGCGGATCAATTCCCGGATCAACGATACCGCCAACCCTGGCGAAATCTCCGTATGATCCGAAGCCATTTACAACCTTTAGCAGGGAAAACAGCTCGGAAATACCCCTGGTCGACAATATACGCTTCTTACTGACTACCTGGCAGGGAATTCCGGCAGCCGTAAGCACCTTAAACAGGATATCCCCCTGCCTGCGGGTTCGAAACAAAACGGCGAAATCAGAAAAACTGAGGTCGGTTGTTTCGAAATTTGCATATTCGGGGCTTTCTTGAAAATCATAAAATTGAAACCCGGTTCCTCCGATCATGGAGGCGATAATTTTGCCGACAGCAACCGCTTCCGCCTTTTCTGAAACAACCTGTAAAACCGTAACTTGCGCAATGCCTTCGATACCGGAATACATGGTTGTGCCTATACCGGTCCGCCGCTTCCGAATCATCTGGGAAGAAGCTTTTAAAATTGTCTCCGCCGATCGATAATTTCTGTTTAGGGAAATATTTTCCGTATCTGGAAAGTCTTCACAAAACCGATTGAAATAAGATGCATCCGATCCTTTGAATCCATAAATGGACTGGTCCGGATCACCGATTACACAGACGCTGACAGGAGATGCTGCTCCATTTTTAAGGCCTTTGAGCAGCTGGTACTGCCCATAATTGAGATCCTGGTATTCATCGATAAAAATGTGGCGGACGGGGTGAGTATTTAGAGGCGCCGGTATGTTTTTATTCCCCAGCAAAAGCAGGGACTGAATAATAATGTCATCAAAATCCATCAGGTGCTGAATAGATAGAATGTCTTGATATTTCTTATATATAAACGATATTTCTTGGATTTCATTGTCCGGAAAAAGACCATTAATGCCCTCCGGGTCTTTCAGGTTCTGCTTCGCCTTTTCAACGCATCTTAAGATATCCGTTGCTTTCATTGCAGTGTTGTTTCCGGAAGACTGGATCATTCGGATGGCGTCTTCCATGATGTCCAATCGGGTGGCATCGTCCGCAATGGTCCAATCTTTATATAACGGCTGCTGTTGAATCAAACGGAGACAAAAAGAGTGGAAGGTCCCGATAAACGGTTTCGTGGAGGATTTTGGTATTAGATCACCGATTCTCGCTTTCATTTCTGCGGCAGCTTTATTGGTGAATGTAAGTGCCAGAATGGCAGTGGGCGTTTCCTTTTGTTTATTGATTAGGTGTGCAATGCGGTATGTAAGTGTTCTTGTCTTGCCGGTTCCGGGACCGGCCTGGATCAACAGGTAACGACTGCTGCTGGTTACGGCCTGACGCTGGTTACGGTTTAGGTCTTTTAGCAACCCTTTCGATTTGTTTTTTGTTTTTGCGATAACTGTTGTTTCGCCAACTTTTTCCTCTGGCCTAGCCTCTGTATCCTTTGGTGCAACGGTTTTACCCGGTTCGGATATCGTCCTTTGCAACCCGAATTCAAGCGCTTCTGTTTGATCAAATAGATATTGTTGGCCTAAAAGTATCTCTCTTTCCGTTTTAGAAAAAATGGATATTTTCCCATATTCGCCGTCATACCCCGGTGTAAGGATAATATTTCGGTTTCGAACACGGTCGATCGCTTCGGATAATAAACGGTGACCAAACCCCTTTAGTTGTTTTATGGGGCATTTACGCAATACCCACAACTCCGGACCAAATGTAGCGATAATGTCTTCGTAACAGGACATGATTTTTTTTGTGCCGACTCCCTTTCGGAAAAGTTCAGAAAGCAGTGTCGGCAATGGGACAATGCTTGAAAACGGCCTCTTTTTATTTGATAAAAATCCGGTGGGTCTGTCGGCGAGCTCCTCAACGCGGTACAATACACCGCGGGTAATTTCTTTTCCACAAACAGGACAAATTCCACCGCAAGCCACTGTCTCCTGCGGCATCATCTGTACCGCGCAGTTTCTGTGGCCGTCTGCATGATATTTACCTTCTTCCGGGAAAAATTCGATCGTTCCTTTAAAAATGTCCGGATCACCGGTTTTAATGGCTTTTTTTATTTGAAAATAATCCAGTTCCGTATTAAAAACAGTCGCTTCTCTTCCAATATTTTGGGGCGAATGTGCATCCGAATTGGATATCAGTGTAAGTTTATCCAATCCGGAAATGCGCTGGTTCATAGGCGGATCGGATGAAAGTCCTGTTTCTACGGCGAATATTTGAGATGTAAGGTCTTCAAAACATTCTTCGATGGAATCAAAACCCGACTTTGATCCGAAAAGAGAAAACCATGGTGTCCATATATGAGCAGGTACTAAAAAGGAGAAATTGTTTACCTCAAGTAAAATTTCCAGGAGATTTCGCGTATCAAGGCCAAGAATGGGGCGCCCATCCGAACGGATATTTCCGATTTTATCCAATCGGTTATTAAACCGTCTGGCGGAGGATAAATCCGGCATAAAAACCAGATTATGATTTTTCCTGGTTTTTCCATTTTTTTTATAAATATTGCTTATTTCGGTTACAAGTAGAAACCGCACAACCCCCCTACAGGAACGAGGAATGAAAGCATCACACGGTTTGGAAATTTCATCGCGAAGACGGAATAAACCGTCTTCCGCTGGAATTAATTTTTTTAAAATTTCCTGAAACCAGGCTGGATGTGTGAAGTCGCCGGTGGCAACAACGGTTACCCCTTTTTTTTGGGCCCATATATAGATATTTTCGAGATCAAGGTTTTTGGCTGTTGCTATTGAATACTTTGAATGAATATGAAAATCAGCAATAAAATTC
>CAZKYZ010000487.1:0-3019 GCA_964557055.1 uncultured Desulfobacterales bacterium | reverse complement strand
GGCCGATTGCGGCCAGAATGTTGCTCATGCGATAGTTGTATCCAATCTCGTTATGTTCGTAGTGGGCATAATTTTCTCTCGACTGCTGTGAATAAAAACGGGCTTTTTCGATAAAGTGTTGGTTGTCGGAAGTCAGCATTCCGCCACCGGATGTGGTAATAATTTTGTTTCCATTAAACGAGTGTACCGCTGCAAACGCAAGTGAACCAGCTGGTTTGCCGCCATATGTCGCCCCAAGGGCTTCGGCGGCATCAGAAATGACCGGAATGCCAAATTCTTCACATATGGTTTTAATCCTACCGATATCGGAACTCTGCCCATATATATCGGTGGGCACGACTACTTTCGGAAGGCGGTTTTGGCTGTTCAAATCCTTCAATGCATCGGCCAGCAGTTCCGGGTTCATATTCCAGGAAACAGTGTCGGAATCGATAAAACAGGGTTCTGCACCAACAAAAGTAACAGGGGAAATACTCCCGATAAAAGTCAGTGTGGAAGCGATAACAACATCGTCGTTTGAAATATTCAAAACCCTAAGGGCCAGGTGCATGGCGGCGGTACCACTGGAGACGGCAAGGGCATACCTGGAACCGGCTATTTGCGCAAATTCTTTTTCAAACTGATCCACCATCGGACCTGTTGGGGCGATATAATTGCTTTTGAATGCATCGGAAATGAACTGTTGCTCCTTCCCGCTCATATGCGGGGGAGATAAAAATATTCGTTTTCTGTTTTTATTTAATTTCATTCGTATCCACTTTCTTAATCACCTTTACCGGAACACCAACGGCCACAGAATTTTCCGGAATATCCCGGTTGACAAAACTCATGGCACCTACAACGGCATTTTCACCAACGGTAACCCCGGGCATAATGACACTATGGCTTCCAATTTTACAGTTCTTTTTTAAAACAATTTTTCCTTTTTTATCGTCAATAGTGGATACTGAATATATGGAACAGTGGGATCCGATCTGAACATAATCTTCAACCACCACCCCCTTTTTCGCATTTATATAGGTGAAAGCCCCAATATCGGTTTTATACCCGAGACGAAAAGTGTCCACATGCTGTACCACCCAGTTGTATTTCGTGGGAACACCTTCCTTGATTTCGGGAGGGGCCCAGTCCAGAAAGCGTTTTTTATTCAAGCGCTGTACCATTTCCTTCGAATTCCTCCGTGGTAACATGATTATCCTGGGAAATCCCATCCCGCCTGAGAACGGCAACAATCGTATTGGCCAATATTCTCATATCCAGCGAAAAAGAGCGGTTCTTTACATACCAGACGTCCATTTCCAATTTATCCTTCCAGGATAGAGCATTCCTTCCATTTACCTGTGTCCACCCAGTAATACCGGGTTTGACATCATGGCGTCTTTGTTGATGTTTGTTGTACCGTGTTAAATATTTCATGAGAAGCGGGCGTGGGCCGACAACGCTCATATCGCCTTTCAACACGTTGTAAAATTCAGGAAGTTCGTCGAGACTGGTGCTTCTTAGTCTTTTTCCGAACTCCGTTAGCCGATTTTCGTCCGGAAGGAGTTTTCCGAATTCATCTCTTTGTTCTTTCATGCTGCGAAATTTATACATCTTGAATGGTTTACCATATAGACCGGGTCTCATCTGCCGGTAGATAACCGGAGAACCGATCTTAACCCGGATCAGTGCTGCAATCGTTAACATAATCGGCCAAAGCAGAACAATAACAAAAAGTGCAAAGGTGATATCAAACCATCTCTTACAGCACATTTCGCTTTTTCTTTTCATATAGTTTTTCTTTTGAAATAAAACGTCATATCCGGTATCATTGATTTCGTCCGTCTAAGCAACAGATCAGGCGATGATACTCTTTTCGAACCAGTTCGTTGATTTGTTCAGCGTTGAAAAGCTCAATGGCACGCATGAAGGCCCGCTTTCCCATTTTCTTGCGTATATCATCTCGGCGAATCATCATTTCCAGGGCATCCGCCAGTTTGGCAACATTTTTTTTGGGTACCAGAATCCCTGTCTTCCCATCAACGATGGCATCTTTGAGTCCTACGATATCTGTTCCAATAGCCGGTACCCCAAAAGCAGCAGCCTCGATGACAACATTTCCAAAGCCTTCCCGATAGCTTGGAAGACATAAAATATCAGCGATGGCCATGTATTTTTCAGGTTCGTCCGTATAGCCAACCGAATGGATCAACGGATTACAATTGATTTCATGAATGGTTTCCGGCGGCAGGGGATCCTGATCCGGCTCATGGGGGCCGACCAACAGCAATGCAATATCGTTTCTTGGCACCGATATCCGTTCTAAAGCAGCGATCAGCTCAACAATTCCTTTGTCCCGCGTTATTCTTCCCACTGTCAGGATAAGCACCGCATTTTCGGAAATTTCCAACTGTTTTCGTATATGCCTTCGATCTTCCGGCAGATATCGATCGACTGAAAATCGGCGAAGATCAATTCCCGCAATGGAGCCACTTCCGTGAACAATTATTTTCTCTGGTTTGACCACTCGATTTTCAATTAAAAATTGTCGCTGTGAGTGACTATCCGCATAGCATTTCGTATTCAATGTTGCGATGACCCAGTCCACTGCCCGGTACAATACTCTTCTCCATCCGTCCATTTCGTACCAAACCTGCCCTGTAAAAGTATGCAAACGAATGGGAATGCCGGCAAGAATGGCTGCGATCGCTGAAAGCAGACCTGCCTTTGGAGTACTCGAATGTACAATTTGGAAACTATTTTTTTTATAAATACTAAATAATTTACAGACGGCCTTCAAATCTTTCAGCGGAGATGGACGTCTTTCCATCTGAACACACAACTTCTGTTCAATATCCGCGGAACTATTGTTTTCAAGCTTAAAGTCATATGAAGATATGAGGGTTAATCGAATACCACTGCTGGATAGATATCGAATCTGCGCTTTTAAAAGCGTATGAAAGGTAACCGGTACCGTGACGATCCTGCACAGACGAAGCGGAACTGATTTTTTTTTGCAGTTTATATCCAGCCTTCCTTT
>CAZKYZ010000486.1:0-3019 GCA_964557055.1 uncultured Desulfobacterales bacterium | reverse complement strand
CGATGGGCAGAACTGTTTCACCGGTTACGTTGATTGCCCCCCATTTTCCGCCGACGATCTCAATATGTTGCCCCACTCTTCTTTGGCGGCAATTCAGGCAAACCATAGAAAGACCATTTTTAAAAGGAAAGGCGAATTCATATTGAGGCGGAATGACGATAGAAAGTTTCTTATCAAAAAATCCTATTTTGCCGTTCCATTCCGTCCGGGCCAATCCATTTTCAAAATAATCAGGGCCGTTGTCAAAATTTATTGTTTTGCGCGCAAGCCCGGCTTTTGTAAAGTAGAAAACCCCGGCCGGACTGTACAGGTGTCCGAGACTATTTTCATCGTACAGCGCAGTCGCGAGGACTTCCGCGGAGATAAGTGCGTCGCTTCCGGTAACCTGGTTCCGGATGCCCAGGGAATATGACAAACAATCTTTTTGCGTAACCAAATCCTGGCTGGTGGATTCAAAATAAGTGCATATATCGTTATTTTCAGATAGTGCAAACCCGGCAATCCAAAAAAACAGCACAATAATGAGGCAGGATTTTTTCATACTCACAACCAGTATCAATCGAAAATTTTATTGATGAAACAGGATATTAAAAACTGGCGGCTTTATTATTGATTTTATCTCCTGCGGTCGTTTTTGTCAATTTTTTTCACACAACGCCAAACCTCTGGAAGAAAGGAGGGCGAATTATGGACCCGAAAATTATTAACCTGTACGACCAATACACTGATGGAGGACTCAATCGTCGTGAATTCATCGAGAAATTAAGTATTCTTGCCGGCGGCGCGGCTGCTGCTCTGGCTCTTTTGCCTCTCATAGAAAACAACTATGCCAGCGCCGAGGTCGTTCCAAAGAATGATCCCCGCCTTCACACGGAGTATATCAGCTATCCTGGTAAAACAGGGGAAATACGGGCAAGTTTGGCACGTCCCAAAGGAGCAGTTAAACTCCCCGGCGTGATCGTGATCCACGAAAACAGAGGGTTGAATCCCCATATCGAAGATGTTGCCAGACGCGTCGCACTGGAAGGGTTTTTGGTGATTGCTCCAGACGCCCTGTCACCGCTGGGGGGTACCCCGAATAATCCCGATGCGGCTCGAGATATGATAAGAGAGCTTGACAGCCCGGCGACAATCGATAATTACGTGGCGGCGGTCGAATACCTGAAGACGCATCCCCTGTCGACAGGAAAGGTCGGATGCATGGGGTTCTGTTGGGGTGGCGGCATGACAAACCAGGTTGCCGTGAACGCCGCCGATTTGGTTGCAGCGGTTCCTTTCTATGGCAGTCAGCCTGCTTCCGAAGATGTCCCCAGGATTACAGCCTCTTTACTGCTGCACTATGGCGGCTTTGATGAACGAATCAATGCGGGCATCGAAGCATACGAAGCGGCGCTAAAGAAGGCGTCAGTAGATTATGCGATCTATGTTTATGAAGGTGCGGCGCACGCATTTTTTAATGACACCAACGAATCCCGATATAACAAGGAGGCAGCCCGGCTTGCCTGGCAGCGCACGGTTGCATTCCTGAACGAGAAGTTGAAAACCTGATTGTTTACGGGCACCGTGACAGCCGTATGCCAATCATTTGCCCAGGCAGCATTTCTTGTATTTCAAGCCGCTCCCGCACGAGCACGGGTCATTTCTTCCTGGTTTGGGTGTATTTCGGACATTAGGAGCCTGTGCAGGAGAGAGGGTCTGCCGGCGCCATTGAGCGGCGACTTCCCGAACGAATGGCCGGCAGTGGGTGAAAAAGCGTTTATAGCCTGCACATAAATAGTTTACATCTGCTTCGTCGTCCGGTGTTCGGATGAAGCGATTCTTCGGACATTCTCCATTGCACATGGTCCTGACCTCACATACCCGGCAGCAGCGGGGCAATGTTTTCAACTTTGCTTGTCCGAACCCCTTCTGCGCCGGGCTCTCCAACAGTTCGACCAGAGGCGTTTCTCTGATGTTCCCAAGGTGATGCTCATGGTCAACGAAGTGGTCACATGAAAAGAAATCTCCATTGTGTTCAACAACGGGAATATCCCCGCAGACCGGGCGAAAGATACACATAGAATGCTCCTGCCCAAAGGCCGTCCGGGTCGCCTCCTCGAATATCTGCACTTTTATCCGCCCGATATCCCGGCTGCGCCACTCGTCGAAAATCGTGCAGAGAAAATCCCCGAACGCTTCAGCCGGCACGGTGCGTTGGCTGATGCCGCCTTCGACCTCGGCCTGAGGCTCCACCAGAGGAAGAAAGGTGATATAGGGGGCGTTGATTTGCTTAAAGAATCGATAGACCTGGATAGGATACCGGACGTTCCAGGCATTTACCACACACAGGATATCGCAGTCGATGCCGTACCGGCGTAAGCATGTATACCCACGCATGGCCTGCTCGTGCGTTGGCTTCCGGCTTCTGGTGACACGGTGCCGGTCATGCATCTCCGGCGGACCGTCCAGGCTCAATCCAACGGAAAAGCCTGTTTTCGCCAAAAAGCGGCACCAGTTTTCATCCAAAAGGGTTCCGTTTGTCTGGATTCCATTGGCGATGCGCCGGTCAGGGGGTTGATGCTTGCGTTGGAGCGCCACAATGTTGCGGAAGTAGTCCAGCCCCAGGACGGTCGGTTCCCCACCGTGCCAGGAAAAACGGATTACCGGTCCGGGGAACGCTTTGATATGCTGGACAATATACTCCTCTAATAGATCATCGGGCATCCGAAACGGTTCGCCCGTTGGATAGATGTGTTCTTTCTTCAAGTAGTAACAATAGTGGCAGTCCAGGTTGCAGATGGAGCCAATCGGTTTGGCGAAAACCTGAAATTCACGGGAAGCTTTGATCATACCTTTGCCGTCGTATCAAATCGTTTCGTTATTTACGAATACTATTTTTCAACCATTCGGTTCTGAAAAAGCCATATTCAGGCCATAATATCAATGGTTATTATCATCAAAACCAAACAAAAAGGGCATCTCTAAATGTTGGAAGAGATGCCCTTTTTACTCAGAACAAAAGATTAAATCACAGTGACGT
>CAZKYZ010000485.1:0-3020 GCA_964557055.1 uncultured Desulfobacterales bacterium | reverse complement strand
ATTGCCGGTAATTTAGGGCCGCCCGACTGGAACTGGAAAAGGGTGACATATTCAGGGCTGTCTATTTTTGTATTTTACATTGCCCTGGTTGTATCCGACCACTATCTGCAGGATCATATCTGGGGCCACATTTTTAAAAAACATATCTTACGGGTTTTTTTGTGGACCCTGGGGGCTCTGCTGATTTTACATTTCGGTCTGAAGTTCTGGGATCTCAACCAATTTATTCAGTCCCATATGGTCTGGGTGTTATTCATAGCGGCGGTTATTGGAATCGTTCCCGAGTCCGGTCCGCATCTTATTTTTGTCATGATGTATGCGCAGGGTCTGGTGCCGTTTTCGGTCCTTTTCACCGCCTCGTTTGTGCAGGATGGACACGGCATGCTGCCCCTCCTTGCTTACAGCATTAAGGACGCTGTGCTGATTAAAGTCTTTAATCTTGTTTTCGGGCTGGCTGTGGGGGGCGTGATCTACAGTCTGGGGTTTTAAAGGGGTATTTTGGTATGACTGACGGGAACAAGGCGATGATTCTACCTCGGGACCGGGCAGGAACTGCGTATGCCAGCACTGCGGTGAGAAGACACCTCATTAACGGGGCGTTCCCTGCTATGGGTAACAGTGCCCAAAGTGTGGCAAAGTGATGGTGCGGGAATAGTTGTTTTTAGAGACGCTTGTTCCGGTGTTTGCCTGAAAAAGAGACAACTGTTGCCACCATTAACGCGCCTATCCAATTGATCAGTAGGAAAATAATAGAAAACCGCCACCCAAAATAGGAGACCATCAACGGCACAAGAACCGGCTTGACAGCGCGGCTTCCTAAAAAGTTTGCCAGGTGAAAATCGGTCGCCCCCTTTTCCCTGAGTGATTTGAGGAGGGGAAACCAGGCATAGATGGGCCCCATTGATAAAATACCGGCAGCTGATGAGAGCAAAATTCCTTTTGCACCGGCTTGGCGGCCGAGAAAACGGGAAACATGGGCAGGGGTGATAAACAGATTCAGTCCAAACAGCATCACAAAAGCCAGGATCAATGGAGGCATCGTTTGTTTCAGGATGTTCCCGCTCGCCTTGAGAGCGCTCATGGTGTGGTCGGGTGAAACAAAATCGATTGCCAGGTATAGGAGCATAACCCCTAGTGGCAACAGCCACGGCAGCACCTTTTGGGAGTCTTTTAGACTTGTTTTGAGATTATTCACTGTGGTCACAGGCTGAACTCCGTTAAGAAAACTATTAACATAGACATGAGCATGACCATGATAAAGGCCGCCAGGTTTCTCTTCAAAGCGAATCTAACCCCGAGGGCCGCACTCTCGGCGGGGAGTTGGATCAGGCCGACGTTCACCCATGACAGCATTAGGGCTGCCACTCCGAACAGGCTTACGCCGATTTCGAGCAGGGTCTGGCCCAGAACATAGCTATTGATGGGGCTTCCGGTCAGCATACTGCCGGCCGCTGTGCCAAGCAAAGTATCCTGAATCGCATTTCCCGGGAAGAGGGCCATCAGCAGGTCTCCGGGAACAAAACCTCGAAAAAGGCCCACGAGGAGAATAACGCCTGACAGGGTTGGCAGCATGCTCGTAAATTGGCGGATTGTTCTCTTAAATGCATCCTGAAGCAGGGGCATCTTAGAAGAAACGGTTTCAGTTTCGGATTTCTGGCCGACGGTTTCAGGCCTGGCAAAGCCACCGCGTTTGTATTTCTCGACAGCGTCTTTTACCCTCCCGCTAACCCCGGTGATGACTTCGATATCGCTCTTGCGAAGGGTCAGGGCAATACCGGGCGAAATAGTTCCGACCAGAAGCGTTTTTGCTCCCATGCCGAGGACGAGGGTTACCGCCTCGATGCCGGACCCCGGTCCGGCTGTAAGCGGCGAGCCTTCAATGGCTTCGAATGTCATATTGTCTGTATCGATGACCAGAAGATAGGGCGCGGTACCCATTTTGTTTTCAACCCGGGCTGCCATGTCCGGCGTTCCGGCAGGCAGGGCAATTTTCATTGAGCCTCCTTATTGGCACCAATGTTGCTTTTATTTATAATAAATCGTTTTTAATAAAATGCTCTGAGGGCAAAATAACATGGTTAGATGTCCCGTTCAACTGATCTTACAAAAACGGTTGAACAGGTTAACCGTGCAATTTTGATTTCAGGATACCAGTCGGGTGCCTGGGTCCAAGTTGTGATGATTTCCCTGCCGGACCGGGGCTGCGACCAGAACCAAAACCGGGTTAAGCGACCCTTGATCCGTTTGACGAAAGGAGTAACCCATGGCCGTTCAAGTTTTGATCCGCAGAAAGGTAGTAGAGGAAAAAGTAAAGGAAGTGGCCTCACTCATGGTGGAATTACGATCCCTCGCCCGGGCGCAACCGGGATACATGTCCAGCGAATCCCTGAAATGCATCGATCCACCCGGTGACGATGAATACCTGATCAGAAGCACCTGGCAATCGCATGACCAGTGGCAAAAATGGCTGCATAGCGAAGAGCGGTCTGCCTTGCAGCAACAAATCGATGATCTTACCGGGGAAGAAACCGAGTACAAAGTCTACGAAGCACTGGTCGGCGGAATTATTCCAAAGTATGCACGGACGGAATAAGCCGGAGATCAAGGGCCATGGGATTGTCTTTAACGCGCAGTAGCGGCGGAATAAAAGCCCGCATCAGGTTGCCGGGCGCATCTGATAACGATGGCATCCCAGGTGTGGGCCATGGACGATGCCTGAACCCAAAACTATTCTTCTTTCTGAAGAGGAATGTGCCATTTTTTCATATACTTCCATATTGCCGTCCGGCTCAGGCCGACTCGCCGGCCCACCTCCGCCTTGTTCCAGTCGCACGCTTCAAGAAGATCGAGCAAAGCGTCCTTCGATAATTTCTGGCGCTTTTTTTTAGGGGAGATATCACTTTTTGCGCTGGTATTAAATTGAATCAAATGCTCCGGACGGCGAATCTCAATGGGAAGATCAGCGATATCGATTGCTTTTCGATTGCACAGCACAAAGGCATGTTCAATGGCATTTTCAA
>CAZKYZ010000484.1:0-3026 GCA_964557055.1 uncultured Desulfobacterales bacterium | reverse complement strand
AAAATGTTAAACGAACCTGTCCTTCTGCATGTCACTACCATAAAAGGGAAAGGCTACAAATATGCAGAGCGAAACCCGGTCTATTTCCATGGCGTCGGCTCTTTTGAAATCGACACTGGAAACTGTGTCAAACATGCCGGGAAAGCACCCACCTACACCGAAGTATTCGGAAAAACGATGCTTGAACTGGCGGCGAAAAATGATAAAATTGTTGCCGTAACGGCTGCGATGCCCGAGGGAACAGGGCTGATCGAATTTTCCAAAACATACCCGGACCGATTTTTCGACGTAGGAATTGCCGAGCAGCACGGCGTGACTTTTGCCGCGGGGCTGGCGACAGAGGGTCTCAAGCCTGTGGTAGCCATCTATTCGACCTTTCTGCAACGTGCCTACGATCAGATTCTTCACGATATCTGCATCGATTCGCTGCCGGTTGTCTTTGCCCTGGACCGAGGTGGAATCGTTGGTGAGGATGGTTCTACCCACCATGGTGTTTTTGACCTGACCTATCTGCGTAGCGCACCCAACATGGTTGTCATGGCACCGGGCGACGAAAACGAATTAAAACGGATGCTGATTACCGCGATAAATCACAACGGCCCAATCGCAATCCGATATCCCCGCGGTGTTGGGACGGGCGTTGATATAGATCCATCCCCACTGCCGATTCCCATTGGAAAAGCCAAACAGGTAGCCGAAGGTGAAGACATCCTGATACTGGCCATCGGCCGGATGGTCTGTGAGGCGATCATCGCACGACGGCGCCTTACGGAAGAAGGTATTTCAGCAGCCGTGGTCAACTGCCGTTTCCTGAAACCATTAGACAGTGACTGTATCGTCCGGCTGACCGGAAAATTTTCACGAATCATCACCGCAGAGGAAAATACCCTTCAGGGCGGATTCGGAAGCGCTGTTTTGGAATGCCTGGCCGACAATAAAGTTTCCGGATGTATGGTCAAAAGAATCGGCTTGCCGGACCGGTTTGTGGAACACGGTACTCCCTCCATCCTCAGGGCCGAAGCGGGTGTAGATGCCGCTGCAATTGTTCGGGCAGCCCGGGAATTGATGGGTAATGACTGAGCGGGTGCGACTTGACTGCGCGCTGGTAAAAAAAGGCCTGGCCGCCAGCCGGCAGAGAGCCCAATCTCTTATCAAGGATGGCAAAGTTCTGATAAACGGATTCCCTGCTGGAAAATCCGGCACCCAGGTGCAGCCGGACGATAACCTGAAGGTTCGTGGAGAGGATATCTCCTATGTCAGCAGGGGTGGGCTCAAGCTTGAAGCGGCCATAAAACAGTTTCAAATTGATGTAGAAAACAAAACCTGTATCGATGTCGGCGCTTCCACAGGAGGGTTTACCGATTGCCTGCTGCAACATGGCGCCAGGCACGTATATGCCGTTGATGTGGGGTATGGGCAGCTCTCCTGGTCATTGCGCAACGACCCCCGGGTAACCGTTATTGAACGAACCAATATCCGCCACATGGCGAAAACCGCCATCCCCTCACCCGTACAAATTGCGGTAATCGATGTCTCCTTTATTTCGCTGAAGATTGTCGTACCAGCGACCCTTCCTTTTCTACAAGCCAATGGTTTACTTCTGGCGCTTATCAAACCCCAGTTCGAAGTCGGGAAGGGAAAGGTCGGGAAAGGCGGTGTTGTAAGAGACGATTCTCTCCAACAGGAAACTGTTGAACAATTGACCTGTTATTTCAATCAGTTGGGTTTGGATGTCAAGGGGGTTATCCCATCTCCCGTTTTCGGTCCCAAGGGCAATAAAGAATTCATTGTTTTTATGATTAATCCTTGATTTTTTTTACTGATCCGGATAAATAAAATAGTTTACATTTTATCTCTTTTCATTTCATCGCGGTGGCGTCCACAAATTGGGATAATGGGAATGGCCGTGATATTAAATCTATAGAGAGGAGTTTCAACGGAAATGGTGGATAAGCTAAGAAACATTGCATTTGTGGGCCACGGGGGAGCCGGCAAAACTTCCCTTTCTGAGGTAATTCTTTATCAGGCAGGTCTCACCACCCGAATCGGGCGTGTGGAAGAAGGTAATACGGTCATGGATTTCGAACCGGAGGAGCTGAAACGAAACGCAAGCATTAATACCGGTTTCAGTCAGTTCGAGCGAAAAAAACATACCATTACCCTCTTGGATACGCCCGGCGACCAGAATTTTTTTACGGATACGAAACTCTGCCTGCAGGCCGTAGACAGTGCCATCTTTGTCATAGACGCATCTAGCGGGGTTAAGGTTCAGACCGAGCAAGCTTGGGAATTTGCGGAAGAATATCAGCTGCCTTCCGCTATTTTTATCAATAAACTTGACCGTGAAAATGCTGATTTTTCCAAAACGTTTCAGGATATCAGCACAAACCTGGAAAGCCCAAAACCGATCATTACGCAGCTTCCCATCGGTTCGGAAGAAAATCTTACCGGCGTCGTCGACCTGATCAGTATGAAAGCATATACCTATGATAAAGACGGAAAAGCCACCGCAGGCGACATTCCGGCCGATATGGCCGATATGGTGGCAACAGAACGGGAAGCATTTATCGAAAATATCGCTGAAGCCGACGATGCTCTCATCGAGCGCTACCTCGAAGGAGAAACCCTGGGTGATGATGAATTGACCGCAGCCCTGAAGCTGGGCATCAATTCCAGAATTTTTGTTCCGGTGCTCTGCGGGTCAGCCTCCACTCAGGTCGGGATTGACCTGCTGATGGATTTTATGGTCACTTCCCTGCCCTCTCCGCTGGAAGGACCGGCCCGTCCAACTGTGGGGGCCGACGATGGTGATTCGAAACAGAAAGCAGACCCGGAAGCTCCTTTTTCTGCATTCGTGTTTAAAACAGTGGCAGACCCTTACGCCGGCCGACTTTCGATTTTTCGAATTATGACCGGAAGTATGAATGCTGACGGTGGAACGTTTAAAAACATTACCAAAGATTCAAAAGAGCGTTATAATCAGCTGCTTGCCATAAACGGTAAGGACCAGAAACCAGCCACGAACG
>CAZKYZ010000483.1:0-3043 GCA_964557055.1 uncultured Desulfobacterales bacterium | reverse complement strand
TGAAAGCTTTAAAAATATCTTTGGCAGCAGGGAAAAGGAAAAAACCTATCTGGACTACCTCGAACCCCAGACGGAGGAACTGATCCACCCTCTGCAGTCTCTCGATCTGGTGGTTGGATTTAATATAAAAAAATTTGACTACCTCGTTTTAAGCGGTTATTCAGATGTGGATTTCAACGGGTTACCGACATTGGACATCATGGACAGTGTCCATGGATATTTGCATTATCGAGTTTCATTAAATAATCTGGCAGAAGCAACCCTGCAGATGAAAAAAAGTGCCGATGGTTTACAGGCGCTTGCCTGCTGGAAGCAGGGACAAACGGATAAAAGTCTGGAAGACTGCCGAAAGGCTGTAAAGATTACCCATCAACTCTAGCGCCATGGTAAACGGGTGGGGCATATTTTATTCCGAAATCGTTTGGGCAAAAGAACCATAATTCCCGTTGGCTGGTAGAATCAATCGACAATTATAAGGCAAACCGGCGGTTATAAAGATATTGCAGTACGCCGGATAATGATATACATAACCTGACGAAAAGCCCGGTCTCGGTGAACGGGCGCTATCGGAGAGGGTGTAGTTTAACAGGAGGAACGATTGGCCACACGAATCCGAATTGCCATATTTGCGACGGCTCTGTTGTTATTGATTTCATGCGGTTATCGGTTTTCAGGCGGCGGTGAGCTTCCGTCTGCTATCAGCAGCATTGCTGTTGATATGTATACGAATAAGACAGTGGAGACCGGGATTGAAACCTTTTTTACCAGCGATTTAATATATGAATTGAACCGTGCCGCACAGGTTTCCGTTGTTCCGGGTTCCGAAGCAGATGCGACTTTGCGTGGTGAAATCGCGTCCCTGATGGTGAGCACCATCAGTCGGAAAGATACCACCGTCGCTGCGGAACGAAGGGTATTTATCACGCTCAACCTGAAACTGGTCGACAGGGGCGGAAAAGTGATCTGGGCCAGGAAGAACCTGACTGATTTTGAAGCATATACCGTTGACGGCGGCAATGATCTGGCCAACGAAACAAGCAAGCGGAACGCCTTAAAGATCTTGTCTCAAAGAATGGCCGAATATATTTACAAAGACCTGACCGATGAATTTTAACGGTGTGTAGATACTTTCGTAAAAAAAAAGAGCGCGGCAACAGGAATACCATCCGCGCTCAACTTTTTTTATGATGGAACGATTAAATTATCCGGCTAATTGTCCGGGCTGATTATTCGGCGGAAACGGAGTTTACCAGTTTGGAGAGCCTGGAAATTTTGCGGGCGGCTGTTTTCCGGTGAATAACACCTTTTTTGGCAGCTTTGTCGATGGAGGATTTGGCCCCGTTCAATTCCGCAGTAATTTCTTCCGATTTATTTTCGGCAGAGAGGCGGACAGCCTTGACCACGTTTTTAACCCTGGTTCTCACGGACTTGTTCCGGACCCGTTTGATTTCATTCTGACGCGCACGCTTTTCAGCTGATTTATGATTTGCCAACGTTTTCTACTCCTTTGCATTACATTATTAAATTAAACTATATCAGCTACTGAAAAATTGTTTGTGTGTCAAGAAAAAAATGTGGTATATATATGCCCCCTGTCAAAACAGGGCCTTGCGACCGGAATATGAGATTTAAACGATGTCGGTGTATTTCTCTTGGTTGACGAAATTCGCTCTTTGGGCCTATACTAAAGTTTTGTTCCGTGCAAATGATCAGAAAAATATCATTCCAAAGACACCGGGCCGCATTCATGGGAGAATGGCTGCCGCCTATGCGGGATGTCGATACAAACCGAGAATTTTCCTGTGGTTACATTTTTTTTATTTGCTGGAACAAGTGGTAATACATGAGTACCAAACAAAAGATATTGATTTCAGTTGTGCTTTTGACCATGTTTAACCTGCTGCTGGTAATCGTTTTCGGCGAAAAAGGCCTGGTTGACGTTACCCTTCTGCAAGCAGAGCTTCAACAGATCGAACAGCAGAATGAAAATCTAAACCGAGAGAACGTTACCCTCTACCGGGAAATAGACCGTCTTAAAAATGATCCGGCTTTTGTTGAAAATATTGCCAGAAAAGAACTCGGAATGGTTGGTCGGGAAGAAGTTGTGTTTAAAATAAAAAAGGAAACGCCGGCGGCGACCCAGGAGGACGGGGTTCCTGTTGCGGAGGAAAAAAAATGAGTGACAGCGAAATTTACACGGTCACCATGGCGCGCGTATATGCGGGACAGGGTTATTATGAGAAAGCAGCGCAAATCTATCGGCATCTGATTTACCAGGACGGGCGCAACGAACCGGAACTGATTTCCGCTCTTGCAGCTGTGGAACAAAAACGGGATGCCTCACAGGGTGAACCGAAAGTCCGACTGCATGACCTGTTTGCGGAGATGATCGATCTTATCCTACGACAAAACAATGTCAGAAAACTGAAGAAACTGTAAATGACTTTTGAAAAGAAAATCCTATGTATAGGTGCCGGCTACGTCGGCGGGCCGACTATGGCCATGATTGCTCAGAAATGCCCGCAATGCCGGGTCGTTGTCGTTGATGTCAACAAGGAAAAGATAGACCGGTGGAATACGGACGACCTGCCGGTGTATGAGCCCGGTCTGTTGGATGTGGTCAAGGCCGCGCGCGGCAGAAACCTCTTTTTTAAAACGGATCTGGAAGAAGAGATACAACGGGCTGATATCATTTTTGTAAGTGTCAATACACCCACCAAATCTTATGGCGCCGGCAGCGGTTTGGCAGCGGATCTGCAATACTGGGAAAAAACCGCCCGACAAATTCGCGACTGCTCCTGTTCGGACAAGATTATCGTGGAAAAGAGCACTCTGCCGGTAAAAACCGCCCAGGCAATGGAACGGATTCTGCGTGCATCCGATAATAACGTCCGTTTTGAAGTGCTGTCCAACCCGGAATTCCTGGCCGAAGGGACTGCCATGCAGGATTTGGAATACCCGGACAGGGTGTTGATCGGATCGCGAGAAACCCCCTCCGGCAGGGCAGCCCGTGAGGAGCTGGTTAAACTATACAGCCGCTGGG